>JAQBNN010000303.1 GCA_028288505.1 Segetibacter sp.
CTTTTATAATATTTCCTAGTTCAATTTGCTTTAAAGTATCAATACAACCACTTTTTTGCATATGCACTATATGCTCACTTTGCTTTCTCAGGATGTGCGTAGAAGTACCCACCTTATTATACAAGTATTCAGCTTCATCATCGTGCAAGAACTGTTTAATTTCTTCAAGGTGGTTCTGGTGGTGGAAATGTGTTTGTTCACTAACAATTTGCTGGAAGGGGTCATTTTTATTTTCCCAAACTTTCCTGCTTCGTAGCTCAATTCTGAGGGAATTGATATAAGCAATATGCCTGTAAACCATAATTCTTTTATGCTCCTTTAAAGCCTCGTAATCCAACTCTTTACAAGGTTGTATATAGTCTAATAAAAAAACAGTAAAGGTTCTGCTTAAGTTAACTATTGCGCCCCAAATTTTACGTGCTTCCCATAACCTTTCGTACGATGAGTTGTTTTTAAAGCCAACATAAAAGGCCACAGCAGTACCTACTAAACCAATGGGAGCAAACGGTATGGCAATAAATTTAAAGTTCCCCACTTCATACAAAATGGTAAGAATGCTTGAATAAATAAAAAAAACAAGTAATGGTTTCCATGCAAAACGAATAATAAAACTTAACGATAAATTTCTTGCTGCGTACATATAAACAATTGCTTCTTTTTAAATAAATGTGCTACCAATTATAACTACTAAGGTTAGCCGTTTTACTATTAAAATGTTATGGCTTTCTGCAGATCGATTATTTGCAGGAAAGTAAACTATACCATGATTTATAATATAACATACAAGATTGACAAAGGTTTTTAAATGAAAAGAACAGTTGTTACAACACCCCACGTTTAGTAAAGCCAAATTTATGCCGGAAGAACAACTTGAAAGTAGCAATAATTACACAGTACTTTCGGCCCAAAACTGCCCTCGTGCTCTGTTGGCTTTATGTTTTTTTCTTTGGGGTATTTTTAAAAGAATGTGGTTGAGTAGTTTTTACAGGGTTTCCTTTCCGCCGCATACTAAACTTGCCAGTAAGTTAAAAAGTACATTGTTGCTCATTTAAATGTTGCAGATAGGAAATACTGTACAAGTGAGTGACACAACGATGTGCAATTACATTAAACTGCTGGCCAGCAAAGCCAAAAAACTGAAGAGCTATTTTGATATTACCTTTCAAGCAAGGGCCATCTTCACTCATCATGCTTAGCTCCTTCATACTCCACCTGCTCCAACCAATTCTGCCCTACCGTTACATTCACTTTCAACCGCACCAGCAAATCGACTTTCATTTCCATGATGCGAATTACTTCAGGAACAAGCAAATGGAGTTCATCCTCTGCTGCATCAAATACCAATTCATCATGCACCTGCAGTATTAATCGCGATCTTAAATTGTAATCAACGATGTACTGGTGAATAGATACCATTGCCTCTTTTATAATGTCGGCAGCCAGGCCTTGTATTGGAGCATTCACTGCCACACGTTCCGCTATTTTTCGGGTAGTTCCGTTTTTAGAATCTATTCCTTCAATGTACCTTATGCGTCCATACTTAGTTTTAGTATAGCCTCTTTCCCTGCTTTCATTTATTGATCTTTCGAGGTATTCTTTTACCGACGAAAACTCTTCAAAGTAGGCTTCAATAATTTCCTTCGCTTCCTTTTGAGGTATGCGTAACCGGGTTGATAGTCCCCATGGAGTGATGCCGTAAGCAATGCCAAAGTTTACGCCTTTTGCTTTGCTGCGCAGGTCTTTTGTTACGGCACTTTCGTGCACATTAAACACACGACTTGCAGTTATTGTATGAATATCTTTTTGGGTTTTAAAAGTCTCTATCATTACCTTATCCTCACTTAAGGCCGCAAGCAGCCGAAGCTCAACCTGGTTAAAGTCTATACTTAAAATACTATAGCCTTCGGCTGATGGAACGATGGCTTTTCGCACCTCACGACCTGCATCGCTACGTATCGGTAGGTTCTGCAAATTCGGTTCAATACAACCTATTCTTCCTGTGCCGGAGATAAGCTGTGTAAAAGTTGGATGAATTTTATTTGTACGTGCATCAACATACCTGGGCAAAGAATAAACATACGTAGTGATGATCTTATTGAGCTTTCTATAATTAAGCAGGTTGGCAACAAACGGGTACTTTGGAGCAAGATCAGCAAGGTGTGGTTCAGCAGTAGAAACCTGCCCGCCTTTAGTTTTCTTCAGCTCCGAGGCCTCACAAAACGTTTGAAGGATATCTGCTGTTTTTGATGGTGAATTAATGTTAAATTTATTTCCCGCTATTTCATACAATGACTGTTCAAGGTCTTTTAGCTGGGCAGATAAAACTTTATCAATTTCGGTTAACGCATCCAGGTCAATCCTTATTCCATACAATTCCATTAATGCTAAAACTGATTGCAGTGGCAGCTCAATTTTAAAGAATAATTTGGATAGCTCCATCTCCTTAATCCTGATCATGATTTTTTCATGTGCTTCAACGAGTGAGGGCAAATAACTCAGATAAGCATAAGGTGCTTCAACAATAAATGCAGTTAGCTGGTACTTGTCTTTTATAAATAACCACTCAATCTTTGCATCTGGTTCAAGCAGGTATGCAGCAAGTGTTAAATCAATCCACGGCGTTTTTAAAGTGATGCCTAACCGAATTATAACTTTTAATAAGGGCTTTAAATGCCAGCCAACTTTAGTATAATTATCCTTGTCAAGAAATTGAATAACTTCCTTCCATGCTGCATCATCAGCCACAACTATTTCATGAATAGTTTTATCGCCAGCTTGTATTAAGAACAAGCGATCAGGATGAGTTTGTGAGAAGGCTACTGCGATTTCTTTTGGTGAAATAAGCTTTGTAAATTCCTCAAAATTCAGGTGCATTACATTTGCGGCTAATGGTACAATTGCATCATTCTCGTTTGCTTCTGCTGTAATAAATTTTAGCTTTGCCAACCGCTCCCTGATCTTCACAAATTGCAATTCATCCAACAATGGCAACAACATACTTTCATCTGGCTTTTTAACTACTATGTCGTCCCACTCAACCGAAACATCTACATCTCCGGTTAAAACTGCAAGCTGTTTGTTTTCTAACAGTTGGTCTTTGTACGCTATTATAGATTCTTTAATCTTTGGTTGCTTAATAGATTCTACTTGTTCAATCAATGCTTCAACAGAATGATAGGTTGATAACAGCTGTGCGGCGGTTTTATCTCCAATGCCTTTCACACCAATAATATTATCTACACTGTCACCGCGTAAGGCAAGGTAATCGGCAATTTGGTTGGGAGGAACTCCGTACTTATTTTTCACGCCTTCCACATTTAGGGTTTCCATTATTACGCCTTTATATGCAGGCCTGAAAAGAAAAATATACTCGGTAACCAACTGTGCAAAATCTTTGTCGGGGCTTACAATATAAACGGTGTAACCCATCGCTGCACCCTTCTTAGCAAGCGAAGCAATTACATCATCTGCTTCAAGTCCTTCTTCTTTTAAAACTGGTATTTGTAGCGCGTTTAAAAGCTTCATCGCGTAGGGAAATGCATGACCTATTTCCGACGGCATCTTTTCGCGGTTAGCTTTATAGGTAGCAGAAACCTCTACCCTACCTTTCGGTTTCGAGTCAAGTGCGGCAGCAACAGCATCGGGCTTTTCTTCCGTTAATACCTGGAAAATATAATTGTAAAACACCAGCGTTGTTCGCGTGTCGATACCCGTAGTGGTACCAAACGTTTTACCCATGGTGGCAAAGTGGGCCCTGTATAAAAGAGGCATCACATCGAATAGGAAGAGGCGTTTGTTTTGCATGTAGGAATTTATTTATTCTCAATGATGGTCATTATGTTTACTGCTTTTTTGGCACCAGCAGTTGCAATTCTGTTTAGCATTGTTGTGTCACTCACTTTTACTTGTAGGTTCTCTATTCAACATAGTTCACTGTACTTGAGTTGCCACGCAAAGACACGAAGAATACAGCGCAAAGAAATTAAAGAAGAAGTAAGAGGCATGCTTCGGGTCTTGCTCCTCTTGTATTCTTTGCGTGGAATAATTAAACGCCATTGACAGGAGGAACGACGAAGCAATCTGCTTTGTCGCTAGAAGCAACTTCCAATTTGTAAAGCAGATTGCTTGGTGCCTCGCCATAACGTAGTGAAGGTTTCGTTACTTCTAATGATGGCCTTTAACTTACAATGAGGACCGAACCATCACTGTTCCTCGCTCAACAATTTGTGCATTGCCATATACTCCATTACTGCTACTTCCTTCGCCTTTGCTTCAAACATAATATCAAGGTCGTGTCCATATTTGTTTACCTCATCGTACACATAATCAGCATGGGCTGTTGGTGGTGAAGTAGGATCCTCATACTTTTTTCTTGAACTTGAAAAATGTACCACTGGTGTAATACCGGCCGGCCACGTACCAATTGCAGCAAACAAAGCTTCAGGTTCACTTAATCCACCTGTACAAAACTCATGATGAAAATAATCAAAAACAACCGGGATGTTGGTTTGTTCATGCAGCCATAAAAGATCGTGCACGTTGAACATGTTTGCCTTGTCATCATTCTCAACAGTAAGCCTTTGTTTTGTATTGGCAGGGAGCTGTACATAACTTTCTGCAAACCTTGCCAGCGCCGATATCTTATCTCCAAAAGCACCTCCTACATGTATATTTATTTTAGCAAAAGGTGTCGCGGGAAGATTGAGCAGGTCCAAAATCTCTGCATGTTGCCTGAGCTCTTTAATTGTTTTAGTTAATACTGTTGGTGTATTGGTTGCTAAAACATTAAATGGTCCGGGATGAAAGGTTAGCCGAAGCCCGCCCTTGGCTGTCTTTTCGCCGCAACGGGTAAGTACGGTTTTGATTGCTTCATAATCCGGCATATCACTAATCTCATACTCGCTCATCCACGGTATCATATCGGAACTCATCCTGTAAAAAAGGAGGTGGTGTTCTATGTTCCAATCAATAATTTTTTCGAGATCAATAGAGTTGGCTAAGGCAAGTTCTGACGCATAAGCTATCCCTTTCTCCATGAAAGTTGCCTTGATCATCGAACGGTTTACCATGATTTTTTCGGCACCAAGAGTCAGGTTTATTGCTGCATATCCATATCGCATATACTAACCCTGTTAAAAATCGTACCCGAGAGGAATTGGTTTTATGAATAATGTTTCTGGTCATGTTGCTATGTTATAGATGCTAGCGAACCAGCTCGTTTATTTCCGAAGGCTGCGGTAGGCTATTTTTAAAATGACATGATAAAAGCTGCCTAATGAAAATGCTGTACAAGTGAGTGACACAACGATGCTTAATTGAAACGCAAAAGCTGATGACATAAAAGAACAAAAGCTACCGAAGTAGCTTTTGTTCTTTTGAGAATGTCTTTCATTATTCAATGAAGTGGTCGTCCTTAACAGTGCTTATTTTCATAACTGGCCAGTACTATTATATGTTACTAATCTGTTTCTCCTTCATTGGTTTAATTACGAATGAGAGCAGCAGGAGGGATAATTTTAATTGGTAGCTTTTGCTATCGTGTGATTGTACACCGTGTTGAACAGATCGTTTGGATTGAAAGGCTTCGAGATGTATTCAACCATTCCTGCTTCAAATATCTTATCCTCTATATCATTAAAAGAAGCGGCAGTGAGGGCTATAATAGGTATTTCTTTATTAAAGAGGCGTATGGCCATTGATGAATTATAACCATCCATTACAGGCATCTGTAAGTCCATTAAAATGATATCGTAGATTTTGCTTTTTGCTTTGTCAATAGCAATTAACCCATTTTCTGCTACGTCAATTTTAGCGTTCCAGTTTTGTAACATGCTTTTGGCTACAAATACATTAAACTCTACATCTTCAACTAAAAGCACTTCTATTCCCAGCAAATCTCGTTTAGTAGATACGTGTAAAATCTCTTCCTTTTCCTTTTTTTCGCTTCTTTTAAAAGCAAGTGTAAAAAAGAACTTTGCGCCCTTGTTTATTTCGCTTTCAACGTGTATTTCACTTCCCATTAAAAGCAACAGGCGGCTTGTAATTGTTAGTCCTAAACCAGATCCGCCAAACTGCCGGGTGATGTCTGAATTAGCCTGTGTGAAATTTTCGAAAATTAATTGGTGTTTATCGGCAGGAATGCCAACACCTGTGTCAAGAACTATAAATTCAACATAAACAAGTTCTGTTGTTGCCTGCTTTAATTTAAGCTCGATATTAATCTTTCCGTTTTGGGTAAACTTAACGGCATTAGAAACTAGATTATTTAAGATCTGGTTTAAACGTACAACATCCCCTTTTACAAAAGAGGGGATGTTGTCGTCAATAATTACTTCCAGTTCGTTGCCTTTTTCCTGAGCTGCGGCGCGGTTGGCTAGCTTAATGTTATTTAGTTGTTGCCTTACATCGATATCTTTTTCTGAGAATAAAATTTTGCCTTGTTCTATTTTACTGAAGTCAAGAATGTCATTAACGAGGTATAACAAGCTTGTTGAAGAAATATGTAAAATCTTTAATATTTCTGCTTCTGCAGGGTTGAAATGTTTTTGTTGCAGTAAATGAATATTTCCAATAATTGAATTTAATGGAGTTCTTATTTCATGACTCATTACCGAGAGGAACTCGCTCTTAATTTTAGCAGATTTCTCGGCATCCTCTTTTGCATGAATGAGTGCGGTCTCCAATTCTTTCGTCCTTTCAATTTGCTTTTCAAGGTAAAAGATGATATTGATCAACTCATCCTCACCGGTTTCATCCAATCCAATAGAACCGTTGCTATCAAGGGATATTATAGCTTCCTTCAATTTTCGGATGGATTGGTTCTTTATATCATTTTCATATTGAAGATGCCTGGTAACTTCCTGGTATTCTTTTTCGCTGATGGCAAAAGCGTGTTCAGCCAACCGCTTATCTTTTTCAAAATTGCCATAGGAATTACTTACCGCCTCAAGAAAAACTTTAATTAACTTCTCTTCAACTAGACTTTCTGGAAGTAATTTTTTTATTTGTTTCTCAAGTACCGGGTGGTAGGCCATATTAATATTACGATTCAGAAAATGTGGTTATAGCCATAGTCTGGTTATGCAGTTCGCAATTTGTACTATTATTAATTGGGGCTATTTCTCCATATGAGTAGAAGCCTGTAATACAGGTTTGTTTACCAAAAATATCGATGGCGGCTTGCACCTCTTCCTCTGTTCGGTCATGCAGGATTATTTTTCTTCCTACACAACTTACCAGTATGGCTAGCTGAGGTTCTTTATTGGTGTATTTGAGTAATGAATCTTTTGCTGCTTCTGAAGACCCGGCTATTAGCTTATCAAAAGTTCCTTTCATTAGTCTTACCTTGCTTCCTACAGGAAGGTTGCCGGCAGAAGTGAGCGATCCATCATTTTCGTTTACACCCAGTATTGTTCTAACAAGAAACTCATCTGAGCCGGTACGAATTGAAAACGGAAAATGTAAAGCTGATCCGGGTAATTCGTCAGAATATGGGCCTAGGTATTCTTTATAAAGATCAAGGGCGTTTTTACCGTCTAATTCAAATAAAACGTTTTTATCAGATTTGGTAATAGTTCTCTCCCTTCCAAATTCCTCCCATCCTCCAAAGTAGCCGTTACTTACTTCTAAACTTGTTCCGTAAAACCCAACTGCAACTACTTTTCCTTCAGAGGGAACTTCGTTCAGCCCTACGAATGTCTTTTCAAACCTGGCTCCGTCTCCTGCCAAGCCGCCGGTAACAGGGATGTTTGTAGTATTATAATCATTTAATCCGCAAACAAGTTCACTTCCATTTATGTTCTTACCATCAGATAGTATAAAAACACCGCAAAGGTCTTGCCCTTGTAGTTCCTGCATTAAATACTTGCCAACGTGGTAGCTATCAGCATGTAGATCATAACTTGTTTCAAAGCATGCTACTGTTGTTTTCTCGAATTCAATTGCCGTAACCACTACACTTTCATACAGTAGGTTATTGCTGATTTCTCCAGATGATGAAGAGAAAACAATGTCGGCTTTTGGATAGGTTCTTTTAAGGTGACTGGTAATTTCGGCAAGGGTGATATAACCCTTAGAACCAAATACAATTACCAATTGACAATTAGAATTACGGAAAGAAGGACTTGAGGAAGCAGTAGTCCACTCGTTGTTATTATACAACAATTGTTGGGTTTTCACTGGCTTTTTATTTTATGTAGAGAAACGCTTTATTGTGTTTTTATATTGCCTCAACTTCTTAAACAAGAGCCGGAAAAACAAGATGTGCAACAAAGTGTACAATATAGGCTGGACGGCTTTTAATCTTTATTTAATCTCTCTGCTGCTATTTGTCTACCAAAACGTGTGGATTTCGTTTTTGTGTAGTAACACCGAGATGCGCTGATAGCAGGCTTGACATTTTCACGCCTCCGTTCTAAGCTCCCCGGTAATCTTTTTAAGTACACAAGCATAGTTGCCCAATAAGGATATGAAAGTACAAGGGAGTGACACAACCGGGGCTAAATAGTAGTACAAATGCTAAGTAAAAAAAATGTATGTAGAAGTTATAAGCAGGAGGCCAGGCATTTGTGGTTCCGTTTTCACTAGCACGCAAATAACAACTTGTGGCAATAACTATACTGGCATACTTATTCCTGATAATATAAAAAGGCCACGAATGAAAGAGTACGCTAACAACACCTCACAACATATGGCCAGAATAGTTGAGCGTAATATTGACGCACTTTTAGAAAGGCAGAAGGTGGAAGAAAGCAGTAAGAAATTTGAAGAAAAAATTGCGGATACCGTTACCCGCTTTACCGGCAGCATGGTGTTCGTATATATACACCTTGTTCTTTTTGGTATTTGGATTACCTGGAATATGGGCGTTTTTGGTTTACAGCCCTTTGATGAATCGCTGGTGATACTTGCTATGTTTGCTTCTGTTGAGGCGATTTTTCTTTCAACGTTTGTACTAATCAGTCAAAACAGAATGAATGAGAAAGCTGATAAGAGGGCAGAGCTAAACCTACAAATTAGCTTGTTGGCTGAGCATGAAATAACACGGCTGATAACATTAAACACTGCTATGGCTAAACAAATGGGGCTTGAACATAGTTATGATGATGAAGAGATTAAAGAACTTTCAAAAGATATACACCCCGAAAGAGTGATGGATGCAATGGAAAATATAGACTTGAAGAAGAATGAGCACAGGGGGTAAAAGGAGAATTATTTTTGGTACTTAATTTATGTTGCCAGCATTAGCTTCTTCAGGCAGCATCGTTGTGTCACTCACTTGTACGTTGGGTAATTCTATTGGGCAAAAGTGGTAGCCAAGGTTGCTGCCATTTAATTTAACTGCTACAAAAAATTTACTTTATCGGTCGCTACTTTATAATTTGGGTCTTCCATAATATTTACTTCAATAACATCGTCTGCATTTTTAAGTAGCATTTTGCAATCTTCACTTAAATGCCGCAGGTGCAGTTTCTTACCGGCTTTCTTATAACGTTCTGTCAACCTGTTTACGGCTTCAATAGCCGACATGTCCACTACTTTACTTTCCCTGAAATCAATTACAATTTCGTTTGGGTCGTTTGTTACATCAAACTTTTCGTTAAAAGCAGTTACAGAACCAAAAAATAACGGGCCATAAATTTCATAGTGTTTCATACCTGCTTCATCCACATATTTTTTAGCTCTTATTCTTTTTGCATTTTCCCAGGCAAATACTAATGCAGAAATTATAACACCTACCAATACAGCTAAGGCAAGGTTGTGCACCAATATAGTTATTCCTGCTACCAGTATACCTACAAACACATCGGGCTTAGGCATTCTGCCAATCATTTTAAAACTTGCCCATTCAAACGTTCCAATGGCAACCATTATCATAACTCCCGTTAAGGCAGCCATGGGTACTTTCTCGATAAGACTACTACCAAACATGATAAATACTAGAAACATAACCGAAGCAACAATACCCGATAACCTTGCCCTTGCACCTGATGAGACATTTATTAAACTTTGTCCAATCATTGCACATCCACCCATTCCTGAAAACAATCCACTCAAAATATTTGCACCACCTTGGGCTAAACATTCGCGGTTGCCATTACCCTTGGTTTCTGTTATTTCGTCGAGCAGGTTAAGTGTAAGTAGGCTTTCAATTAATCCTACCCCGGCAACTATAGCAGCGTAAGGGAAAATAATAGAAAGTGTTTCAAAATTAAAAGGAACAGCAGGTATGTGAAATGGAGGAAAACCGCCCTTGATAGAAGCAATATCACCTACTGTTTTTGTATCAACATTAAACCCGATAACAATAGTAGAAACAACAAGAATAGCTGCTAATGAAGAAGGTACAGCCTTTGTTAATTTAGGTAATCCCCAGATTATTAAAATAGTGAGCGCAACTAAGCCAAGCATTAAGTAAAGCTGGCTGCCGGTCATCCAATGCAAAGCACCGGTAGCATCAGCGGTTTTAAACTGTACCAACTGCGACATAAAAATTATGACAGCAAGCCCGTTAACAAAGCCAAACATTACAGGATGTGGAACAAGCCTTATGAATTTTCCCAGCTTTAAAATTCCTGCAAGCATTTGTATTACACCTGCGAGGATTACGGTTGCAAAAATATATTCAACACCATGCGTTTTTGCTAGAGCAACTATTACAACAGCCACAGCACCGGTAGCTCCAGATATCATTCCGGGGCGGCCACCAAAAATAGAAGTAATGAACCCCATCATAAACGCCGCATACAATCCTGTAAGCGGTGATAAGCCTGCAATTAAAGCAAAAGCTACTGCCTCCGGAATAAGCGCCATGGCTACGGTAAGACCAGCTAAAATTTCTGTTTTATAATTAACCTTCTGGGAGAAATCAAATAAATTAAAGATGCCCTTCATTTAGAAATGGTTTAAATAATGAGAGAATAAACAAGAGGCGGATCACGACGAGGCAATAGTTGCCTCAATGGCAGCAGGCGCTCAAAAGAAAGAAGGTAAAACTCAAGGTGGAGTAACAGCAGAAGATGTACGGATATGTTTCATAAGGGGCAAAAGTAGTTTTTTTGCATACAGAAGCAAAAAAATGTAACCAGAAGCGGTTAACATTGCAACCGCCCTAATTAATTAGCTAGGGGCAAAATGACAAGGAATTTTGCTAAGCAATAAAAAAATATACAGGATGGCAGGTAGATTTCGTAACCTCTTCAGGGGCTTTTTTGATAGTGAGAAGGTAGCAGGTTTATTACTGGTAATGTGTACTATTATTTCTTTAATTATTGCCAATTCATTATACGGGGAAGGTTATGTACGTTTTATGCACCTAGGGGTAGATTTATCTTTTGCAAACCTGTCGCTTAACTACTCTGTAGAACACTGGGTAAATGATGGCTTGATGGCCATCTTCTTTTTAATGGTGGGGCTTGAAGTAGAAAGAGAAATATACGTTGGAGAACTGGCTGAATTTAAAAAAGCCATTCTTCCTTTGGCAGCAGCAGTGGGAGGGATTTGCATACCGGCCCTAATACACTTTACACTTAACCGTGGTACCCCAACACAGCCGGGTTTTGCTATACCTATGGCCACAGATATTGCCTTTGCATTGGGTATACTTGCTTTAGCTGGCAACAAGGTTCCAACAGCAGTTAAAGTCTTCCTGACAGCCCTTGCAATAATTGATGACATAGGTGCTATTCTCGTAATTGCACTTTTTTATACTAAAACTGTTTTGTTTTCTT
>JAQBNN010000287.1 GCA_028288505.1 Segetibacter sp.
GCTGCCAAAGTTTTGTCCTACAATTTATTATACGTTTCATCATCCACAGGCTCCAGCCATTCGGGTTTGCCGGCAGTGATGGCGATGTGTTGAAACCAACTGTCTTTGAGGTCATCCTCAAAAAAGAGTCGAAAACCTCATCATTTTCTTTTAGCAGAGAACATCCCGGATAAGGCGACGCTGGCATATGTTGAACTAATTCTTTTATTTTTCTCACGGGGGGATTAATAAATTGATTAAGAATATAAGAATACCCCAAAATGTTAGTAACTGGAATAAAACTTCGTGGGAAGTCCTAAGATAATCTTCTACTGAAACCAAAGCACGATGGGAGCACATCACTTTAATACGATACCTGCATCAAGAGATTCATTACTCAGTGCTTTCTTAATGAATCCTTCCCAGCTATTTTGTTCCCTTTCTTTCAAGCCGTGATTGGTTTGAGCATCGTATAAGTTTTGCGTTTTATTTAGTTCGAGACCGTATCTAATTACATTGCTCCGAACAATTTTACCCGAATTTTTAGTAGTCACCTCCATCCAGCACCTTTTCTAATTTTCTTGCAAATAATTCTGTAATATCAAAGTGCAATTGTTCGTGCTTCAACAATTCCTTCGATTGATATTTTTTTTACTTTATTCCTATGAAAACAAGCGAAAATTTTTACTTCAATACCAGTCTCCTTCCTTTCGGTCTCATCATATATATATATATATAGATTGAAGGGTAGTTTTAGATGCTGCACTGGCTTTGCTATTTTCATCCACCGTACCTTGGAAATCACTCCAATCAAGAAACTTATTTTACAATCACCCTTATTACTGCAAAGATATTGCCGAACGGGTGGCTAGGCTCATTGGTCTGTCTTCTTTTAACAGGCATCGAAAAAAGAATGTTTTAAATGAGAAAGAATTAAAGATCATTCAGTGCATTTGTAAGGGCTTGAGTAATAAAGAAATTGCCTTCAAACTTGGTATGAAGCTCAGAACTTTAGAAGATTATCGGGTAGCTATCATGAACAAAACAAACACAAGGAGTATTGCCGCAGTAGTTGTTTATGCTATAATAAATCGCTTGTACGTCATTTAAAAAAAGTTATTTTATCCCGCTACTTATTTCTAAAGTCCCGTTGCAACGTTGTATAAAAAAAAGAAAAGGAGCCGGCCAACTCCTTTATTATTTTATAGTACTTCATTAACTATTATCCATGTATCTACTAGTGTCATCTACTCCGCCATCATTTCCTGTATCACTTCAACGATCTCTTCTGCATTAGGCTTGCTAAAGTAATCTCCATCACTTCCATAAGAAGGACGATGTGCTTTTGCTGTGATTGTTCGTGCGGCTACATCAAGCCACTTGTAACCACCTTGTTCTTCCATAACCTTGTTGAACATATAAGCAGCAGCACCCCCTGGTACGTCTTCATCCACAAACACAATCCTGTTGGTCTTTTTAAGCGAAGCGAGTATGTTGTGTTGAAGATCGAAAGGTAGCAGGGTTTGAACATCAAGGATTTCGCAGCTAACACCAAGATTGCTTAATACGTTTGCTGCATCCTGCACAATTCGTAAAGTGGAACCGTAGGTTACAATGGTAATATCATCACCTTCTTTTATAACCTCGGGAATGCCAAGAGGCACGGTATAGTCAAGAAGGTTTGAAGGCAACTTTTCCTTTAAGCGGTAGCCGTTCAAACACTCAATTACAATCCCGGGGTCGTGGGCACGCAACAAAGTGTTGTACATTCCTACTGCCTGTACCATATCTCTTGGAACACAGACATACATACCACGAAGTGAATTGATGATCACGCCCATAGGAGAACCACTATGCCAGATGCCCTCTAACCGGTGCCCACGGGTTCTTATAATAAGTGGGCAGCTCTGTTGGCCCCTGCTTCTGAAGTGAACCGTTGATACATCATCGCTCAGCGTTTGTAAGCCAAACAACAAATAATCGAGGTATTGGATCTCTGTGATGGGTCTTAAACCACGCAAAGCCATTCCTAATCCTTGCCCAACAATCGTTTGTTCCCGTATTCCCGTATCAAAAATCCGGCTGTTACCATGCTTTTCCTGCAAACCACTAAAGCCCTGGTTTACATCTCCTATAAAACCCACGTCCTCCCCAAAAGCAAACACTTTAGGGTTAGAAGCAAATAATTTGTCGAAGTACTTGTTCAGTACCTCGTAGCCATTTACTGTAATGTCCTGCAAAAATTCCGCCTTTACTTCAGGAACTTTCAACGCTGAGTACTCCCCTTCGTTGTAAAGGTAGCTGTTGTATCGTTCTTTATTTTCCTGCCTCAGCTTTTTGTAATGATCCTTTGCTTCTTTAGCAGCAGGAGAAGAGCCACTTACTTGTATTGCGTTAGCAAGGAATTTTAAAATATCCCTGCGCATTGGCTCCCTGTTGGTCTCCAACTCGGTTGTAAGCGTATTAAGCCGTTGCTGCTTAAAGGTATCTGTTAGTTTTATCGACTTAATAACGCCCAAGGTTTCAGTTACCTCCTGCTTAATAGGATTAATATAGTTCTCCCATGCCCTGCTCTTATTTTCTCGTACATGATCCTTTGCCGCAGTCTCAATCTCGGCAAGTTCTTCTTCAGCAGCTAGCCCGTTAGCGATTATCCACTGCCGAAACTTTTTTATGCCGTCCCAGTCACGCTCCCATTGCAACCTTTCCCTGCCTTTGTAGCGCTCATGGCTTCCACTGGTTGAATGTCCTTGCGGTTGAGTGATTTCTTCAACATGAAAAATAGCTGGAACATGTGTTTCCCTCATTTCAGACAGAGCCGCTTCAAACACCTCGCACATACCTGCGTAGTCCCAACCCTTTACTTTATATATATTTAGTCCGTTGGTGTATTCCTTCTTTTGAAAACCCGAAAGTGCATCCGAAATAGAACCTTTGGTCGTTTGGTATTTCTTAGGAACGGAGATACCGTAGCCGTCATCCCAAACAAAAATGGCCAAAGGAACTTGAAGAACACCTGCGGCGTTCACAGTTTCCCAAAAATGCCCTTCACTTGTACTGGCATCCCCTATTGTACAAAAACAGATCTCGTTTCCGTTGTCACTTAAATGTTCGAAAGGCTTTAACGATTCGGCATTTCTAAAGCATTTACTGGCAAAAGCAAGGCCTAAAGCACGGGGCATTTGTCCCCCGGTTGGAGCTATATCACTCGAAACATTTTTCCGGTTAACAAGATCTAACCAATTCCCTTCTTTATCAACAAATGGAGTAGCAAAGTGAGCATTCATCTGGCGGCCAGCACTAAATGGATCATGCTTAACATCAGGATCAGCGTACAATTGTGCAAAGAACTGTTCCACTGTTGCAAGACCAGTCGCAAACATAAAGGTTTGGTCACGGTAGTACCCAGATCTAAAATCGCCTTCCTTAAAGAATTTTGCCATGGCAATTTGGGCGATCTCCTTACCATCTCCAAATATGCCAAATTTTGCCTTTCCTGTTAAAACCTCTCGCCGCCCCATCAAACTTGTTTCCCGGCTAATCATAGCTGTTTTGTAATCATCCATTACCTCCTGCCGGAAATTATCGTACGACATACCCTCCTCGCTCACTTCCTTATTCATTTGCTGATTATCCATGTATTGATTTTGCTTTTGGCTGCAACATTATAAAAATGCTTTCCTAAATTTATTCCAAGATACTCTAAACTATAATAAACTTCCGTAGTCTTACGTTCCTTATCCTTAAGAAACAGCACCATTAATTAAAAATAAAAAAAGAATTGCTGCGAATTTAGGCACAATATTTTCCTTGCAAAATCAATAACTTTACAAAACTTAAAATTGAAGATGAAAATGAAAAGAATTACACTGTTTGTAACCAGTTTAATGTTTGCGGCTGCTATAAACGCTCAAACTCCGGTAGCTACTGCTACTGTACCGGCTACAATGCTTACTCCTGCTGCTGATATTGCTAAAGTGCTCGAATTTAAGGAAGCGGTTCACGATTTTGGTAAAATCCCTTACGGCAAACCAGTTGAGTTTGACGTTGAGATTAAAAATATTAGTAAAGATTCAGTTAAAATAGAAAGTGTAAAAGTTAGTTGCGGCTGCACTACGCCCCGTTACGAACAGGGCAAGTCATTTGCTCCCGGTGAAACTTTTAAAGTAACGCTAGGTTTTAGTGGTTATGCCGAAGCTTATTTCGAAAAGACTGTTGATATTTTCTTCAACAACGGTTTAACAAAGCAGGTTAAGTTTTTCGGCACAGGGTACAAGGTTCCTGAAAATGCAGCACCAACTAATGCTGGTGTGCAAAAAATGAAAGGCGCAAGCAAATAAAAAATTTATATACATAGTTGGAGGCATGTCTCAACCTTTTTTAATTTACAAATATGAAAAAGATCATTTTCTTCCTGGTGGCTTTATTGGCTGTAGCAACAGTGTTTGCACAAGCGAAGCAACCTATTGAATTTAAAGAAACAAAACACAGCTTCGGTAAAGTAAAACAGCACGTGCCTGTTACTTATGTTTTTACCTTCAAAAATATTTCCGACAAGCCTGTAGTTATAGAAAATGCTACTGCAGAGTGTGGTTGTACTACACCTGAATTTCCAAAATCTGCTATTGCAAAAGGTGCAACCAATAAAATTAGCGTGACTTATAATTCAGAAGCACTCGGCGGCTTCACTAAAAAAGTAACGGTGAAACTGGCTAATGTTGCAGAACCCGTTTACCTGTTTATTGAGGGTGAAGTGGTAGGTGCCGCATCTGTAGGAAAAACAAAGGCTGCTCCAAAAGCACCTGCGAAAGCTAAGACTGCCAAAGGATAGTATCTTCTTAAGTAATGTATTTAAAGCCGCTGAACAGCGGCTTTTTTTAATGCATTTATATTGATCTTTGTTTTATCATCACTCGTTTTTCGTGGTATCAGCGTTGTGTCACTCACTGTACTTTCAGTTTTTCATGCATCGTTAAAATATTACCACCTACTCCACAACAACTATTAAAATTTCCTAAGAAAACTATATTTGCCGGATGTTAACAATCAGCAACCGCGGCCAAAAGATGCCGTCTTCACCTATACGAAAACTGGTTCCTTACGCTGAGACAGCCAAAAGGAAAGGAATTACCGTCTATCACCTTAACATTGGTCAGCCTGATATTGAAACACCTAAAATGGTTTTAGATGCAGTACGCAATAGCGACTTTACTGTTTTAGAATACAGCCATAGTGCGGGCAATGAGAGCTACCGTAAAAAACTGGTTAAGTATTATGCTTCAGTCGGCATTAATGTAAACTACAACGAGATCATCATAACTACCGGTGGCAGCGAGGCAATCTTATTTGGTTTCATGTGCTGCCTTGATCCCAAAGACGAAGTAATTATTCCCGAACCATTTTATGCTAACTACAATGGGTTTGCCGTAGAAGCAGGTGTAAACGTAGTTCCGATTACTTCTCGTATCGAAACAGGTTTTGCCCTGCCACCAATTGAAGATTTTGAAAAGGTAATTACACCTAGAACCAAGGCTATTGTTATTTGCAACCCCAATAATCCCACCGGCTACTCTTATAGCAGCGAGGAAATGGAGCAATTGAAAGAAATAGTCCTTAAACACAATCTCTATTTATTTTCTGATGAAGCCTACCGTGAGTTTACTTACGAAGAGAAGCAGGTAAGTGCAATGCACCTGCAAGGAGTGGATGATAATGTGATCATAATGGACACCATCAGCAAAAGGTACAGCGCTTGTGGCGGAAGGATCGGTGCTTTTGTAACAAAAAACAAAGCCGTATTAGATGCGACCATGAAGTTTGCACAGGCTCGGCTTAGTCCACCAAGTTTTGCACAAATTGCCGGTGAAGCTGCCATAGACCTTCCCGCTGACTATTTTAATACTACCAAAGCTGAATACCAGAGCCGTCGCGACTTAATTGTGAAGCGATTAAATGCAATGGAGGGCGTATTCTGTCCAAACCCGGGCGGTGCTTTTTA
>JAQBNN010000305.1 GCA_028288505.1 Segetibacter sp.
GTTTTAGTTTTTTCTTTTTGGCGTTCAAAGTAAGTCCCAACTCTTTATCGTCTTTTGGATTAACGAGGTTCACATTTAAAAGATCGTAAGCGGGACTGAGAACAACATCGTCCTCGTTATACAACAACGAGAAGTTTTTTAGGTGCATATCGTTATTGCCTGAGAGGTAGGAGAAGAGAACAAGTTCGAAATAATTCAGTGCGTCGAGGCCCTGGTGTGTGCAATGTTGCAGGACGAGCTTCCCGGCTTTTTCATAAGAACCTTTGTATTTATTCTCGGTAAGAAAGCCGGAGAGCTGGCAGAAATCCTCTACATGTATTTTCTTATTTTTCTCCCTGTCGAAGCGCTTCGCCAGGTAGACCAACGAGCCATCGGAAGCCCTTATTAATGTGTGCTTACAAACATTTATTTTAAACAGCGATGCAAGATGCATGGTGAGATCTTCGGTTTCGGGCATGGACGGAAAGTGGTGATGCTGCGGTTTTAAGATGTACTCGCCCCAAAGGCCAACGATGGTTAGCCTGTCTTTGCCTTGTGTTTTCTCAAGTGTTACTGATAACTTGGGTTGCACGCCAGTAACAGCTATTCTTTTATTTACCGTCCTTTCAGCAAGTTCTTCTAATAGTTTGTCATCAAGCTTTAGCTCGGGTACTTCGGCGGTTCCAAAGAACTTTTTTGAGCAGCTTTTATGGTACTCTTCGTTACCGGCATCTTTATAACAGAACCAACAATTAGGCATACTATTCTTTTTCAGTTTCAGGAATTACACTTACGGCCCCGATTGCATCGCTACATGTAGTTAGCAACAATTCAAACCGATCCGAAGCTTTTACTTTCCAATAATCTATTGCCGTGTTTAAGAGCCAGCCTTCGGGAATGAGGCCATCAAAGAATGCAAATAGAACTTTGCTGGTGTAAACCTTGGTTGTTGTTGGAAGCGTTAGGCTTATCGGCTTTCCTTTTGAGGCGATATAGTTTTCGTCATAGGTGAATTCATATCCTTCATCAGTTTCTGCTACTATGCCTGCGAGCTGCTCGCCGTAAAACACTTTTCCGCGCTTACTCATGATCTTTAGCTTTTGGTGAAGGCATCAGTTCCATGCCAAAAAGGGCCAGTACCTGGTTTACTTTATCCATCCGCATTGATGTTTTGCCTTGCTCTATTTCCCGTATTAACCTAAGGCCAACTCCAGACTTATTGGAGAGATCTTCCTGGGTCATACCGGTTTCCTTTCGTTTCTTTTTTAAAAAAGCTGACAGTGTGGTCATTTATACCTTTTAGGGTATAAAAGTAGTAAAACTATTTGTATTATACCTAAAAGGGTATAAATAGAATAAAAAGTAGGAAAATATACCTTTTAGGGTATAATTGTGTGCAAAACAGTGAGTGGAAGAGAGGTTCGGGAGATTAATAAAAAAGCCTTGAAAGAATTCCTTCAAGGCTTTTACCAGTGCCCGGGATCGGAATCGAACCGATACACCCGTGAAGGCGGCAGATTTTGAGTCTGCTGCGTCTACCAATTCCGCCACCCGGGCTAACGCATTTTTCGTTTGGGGTGCAATAATAGTACATGATTACATAGTGGCCAAAATCCGGTCAAGGTATTTTTTCTTGAAGTAGTAATCTTTCACCTTTAGTAAGTCTGCATCACTTGATTCGCCTTCTTTATAACCTTCAATAATGGTTTTTACCGGCTGGTATATTTCTTCATTAAGATTTGCAATGGAACTTTTTACCTGGTTAGTTGCTGCTATATCTTCTTCCATTTTTGCTTCGAGCAATTGCTCATTAAGTTCTAAAACTTCCATCAAAAAATCTTGCGGCAGCTGGTATTTTTCCTCTTCTTCCAAAAGACCTTTTTGTTGCAGAACGTACTTAATTGTGTTGTCGGGATTTAAAAAGGTTTTGTATGCCTTGTTTACATCCGATGCTTTTTCCAGTGCCTCTGCCTGGTCCCAGTCATTTTCTTTTGTATAAAAATCAGGATGATACTGCCGGCTTAGCTCGTAGTATCTTTTCTTTAATTGCTGCTGATCGGGCTTTAGTGAAACCGGTATGTTGAAGAGTTCGAAGTAGTTCATGGTAACGTCAAAAGTAAAAAGTAAAAATTAAAAAGGTATAAGCTCTTTGTTTGTAATAATCGTTCCTGTTGTTTTTGACTTTGCGTTGTGCACTGCAGTACAAGTGAGTGACACAACGATGTGTAATTAATATTCAGAAGTTGGTCAACAAATTAAACAACGCATAGTTAAAAGGCGTAAAGGAATGATACAATAAAAATTAACTTCGGGCAAAGAACGAACGAAATGCTTGTAATTGGAATAATTCGCGAAGGTAAATTACCTGCTGATAATAGGGTTGCGCTTACGCCGGCGCAGTGTAAGTGGTTGCAGAAAAACTTTACTGATATTAAAGTGGTTGTTCAGGAATGCAAATGCCGCTGTTATACCAACGAGGAATACAAAAAGGCAGGTATTGAAATACGGGAAAGCTTAAACGAGTGCGATCTTTTACTCGGAATAAAAGAAGTACCCGTAGATCATTTAATTGCTGGTAAAACTTACATGTTCTTTTCGCACACAAAAAAATTACAGCCGCACAATCGAAAGCTAATGCAGGCAATGGTTGAAAAACAAATTACGCTGATCGACTACGAGTGTCTTGAGCATGAGGATGGACAACGCATAATTGGCTTTGGTTTTTTTGCTGGTATTGTTGGTGCACATAACGGCATAATGGCTTATGGAAAGCGCACCGGTGAGTTTGAATTAGGGCGTGTTTATGAAGTAAATGATTACCGCAAATTGATACATACTTACTTTGGTTTAAAGCTCCCCAACATTAAAATTGCTGTAACCGGAAGTGGGAGGGTTGCAAGCGGCATTTTAGAGATCATGAACCTGCTTGATGTTATTGAAGTAGAGCCTGATGAATTTGTAAGTCGTGAATTTACTTATCCTGTATTCGTTCATTTAAAAGGCAGCGACTTGTACGAGCATAAGGTAACGGGTAAGTATAATCGCGATGATTTTCATGCAAACGCTTCTGCTTATCGTTGTATGTTTCCTGATTATTTAGCACATACAGATATCTTAATGAACGGTATCTATTGGGATCAAAATATACCTCGCCTTTTTACCTGGGAAGATATGTTGAGGCACGATTTCCGGATTAAAACTATTGCTGATATTACTGATGATACGGGCGGTAGTGTTCCTTGTAATTTAGGTGATTCAACTATTGAAAATCCGGTGTATGGTATTGATCCTATTAGTCGCCAGGTTGTAGATCCTTATCGAAAAAATAGTGTTGATATAATGGCGGTAAGCAATCTGCCCAATGAACTTGCGTGCGATGCAAGCCGTTATTTTGGTGAGCAATTAATTAAGTATGTGCTCGATGATATTCGTAAAGGAACATCGCCGGTTATTGAAAGAGCAACGATGCTAAAGGCTGGCAAGCTTACAGACAATTACAGTTATTTACATGAATACGCTTATGGCAATTAGTGAATGATTTTGTTACAAACTGATGAATAAAAATTAAGCATCGTTGTGTCACTCACTTGTACGGCAAATCTTTATGCTGCTTTTTTAAAGACGTTTTATTACTACCTTCTATTTTTTTTCAAACATCAGATTGGTAGAAAAAAATGGCAACATCTTTTGCTTGATACGTTCCCCTATTTTGTTAGTATGATTGCCTTCGTAAATTTCAAATAAATGTTTGATGTTGTATTTATTCAATTCCTCGTCTAATACTTTTATGCTTGCCGCTATAGCTTCATCTTTTGTGCCAGCATCAAAAGCAATCGCTTTAAGTTGTTTAAAGTTGGTAGTGTATTGGTCAATTGTAGTTAGCGGCATATTAGCTGTCCACTTATCAATTACATCTTGTTGCAGTTGTCCGTTTTTATAAGGTAAGTCAACGTAAAAAGGTGGGTTATTAAGATTTGGTGACCATGCAGCAGCTTCAGAAAATATTACTTTGGTGCCAAAATCAGCCTTCAAAAAATCCTCGTAAGTTTTTGTGCTATCCGCTCTGCTTATAGATTGAGTAAGGGTAAAAGGCGCTCTTTGTTTTAATGCTGCAGGACTTAAAAGATACACGCTTGAAAACACTTCAGGATGTTTTTCACCAATACGTAAAGCGCCGTAACCGCCCATTGAGTGGCCGCTTATTCCCCTGGCAGAAGCCTTTGCAATGGTGCGATAATGAGTATCAATATAGGTTACTAACTCTTTAGCTACAAAGTCTTCCCAGTTGCCTGTAGTTATTGAATTAGAATACCAGCTTCCCTGGAAACGACTGTAAGCATTTGGTGTAACAATTATCATTTCCTTCGCTTCACCTTTTAATATTGCGCTATCAATAATAAAAGGCAAGTTGATCCAGTGCTTTGTAAAGCCGTACCATTTAGCATCATCATCAGTATAACCGTGTAAAAAGTAAACAACGGGATAACGACGTGTAGGATTCGATCTATAAGAAGGCGGAAGATAAATAGAAACGGACCTGTCAGCAGAGTCGCCAGAGAGGTTTCCTTCCAATCCTTTTCCATGTACTTTAATTCGTTCTACGGTTCCTTTTAATACTTGTTTTTGCTGGCTATAAGTTTCGTTCGTAGAAACAAATAGCATACTGGCCGTTAATAATATAAAAGCTTTCAATGTTTTTGGTTTTTATAAAATTACAGGGAATAGTCGAAGCTAATTCAGTGCCTAGATTCATTTCTAAACTTTAAAAATAAGTTGGACTGATGTTTGCCTACTACGGTAAAAATATCCAGTTATGAAAAAGTTCTTATTATTTGTATTGTTATTCGTTGGTATTGGTTTAACCGGCCAGGCGCAAAGAAAGTTTTATTATTATCCTACTTCTAACGTGTATTATGATGTGGCACAACAGAGATACGTTTATCAAAAAGGCAGTAATTGGACTCCTGTAACAACACTGCCTTCAGGAATTAATTTAGGTAGAAGCCAGAGATACATTGTATACAGTCAAACACCTGAAGTTTGGAACCAGAACCAAATCCACGTGAAAAAGTACAAGGCTGTGAAAACGAATACTCCTAATGGTAAGGCCGTTGGTTATAAAGGAACCAACTCCAATAAAGCTTTGGGGAAAAGTAATGGTAAAGGAAATGGCAAAGGAAAGCATTAGTATTTCAATATTCTATAGGAGGGCCTTCACATAAAGTGGAGGTTTTTTTTGTTTTATAGATAGTGTGAATGGTAGGAGACTAGATGATAGGGAGGATTATGTATTGCAGCAAGTTGCTGATCAAACGACTAACAGTACAGGTACTATCTTTCTAACCAAACATTTTCGAAGCCTTTTTCAGTTAATTT
>JAQBNN010000021.1 GCA_028288505.1 Segetibacter sp.
TCATCTTATTGCCACTTAGCGTATACCGCCCTGAGATTTTGTTGCAACCTGTGAAGCCTGAAAATGTTTGGTTTAATCCAAAAAAGTTAATCGACGGCTTTTCAGGTTTATGCATTTTAGATTTCTGCCGCGGCGTAATTTGCTTTACTGGTTTAGCAATAATATCGTATTCAACTTCAGTCGTAGTCTCGCCATTTGCCGCAGTGGTTGTTTTAGTATCGCGGCGAGTTTCCGTTCCTGGTTCTGGCTTTTTTTCATAAAACTCTTTTGCTTTCTCTTTGTTCTTTGCTTTTAGTCCCGATGTCAGCACCCAGCTTCCGGCAAGGTTAGCCGGTGTTTGAGCTCTTCCTTCAATTGGGATAAAAGCTTCGCCTGTTACAATTACAGAATCACCAGTTTGAGCATTTGCTGCAGAATAAACAAAAGCCATCGATAATGAAATGATTAAGATCTTTTTCATAATTAGTATTGTGTGAACATCTACATCAATTTCGTGCCAGTAGCATTACAAACTCTTTATCGCAATATGAGTCTCCTCAGCACCGGATAGTTGCATTTATTTGTAACATTACCAAAGCCGGTGCTACTTTTGCAATAAACCTTTCATATGAAATACAGAACCCTGGGAAATAACGAAAGTATATCAGCAGTTGGATTAGGTTGTATGAGTATGAGTCATGCATACGGGTTGCCCGATGATGAAGAGTCCATCAAAACACTGCACTATGCTCTTGACTTAGGCATTAACTTCTGGGATACTGCAGACTTTTACGGCTTTGGTAAAAACGAAGAATTGATTTCGAAAGTACTTGTGCCCAACAGGGATAAAATTTTTATTGCAACGAAGTTTGGCTTTAAAGCAACCGAAGATGGAGGATCAACATTTGATGGTTCACCAAAATATATGAGAACTGCTGTAGAAGCAAGTTTGAACAGATTGAATATAGATGTCATCGATCTTTATTATGCGCACCGGGTTGATCCGCACGTGCCAGTGGAAGAAATGGTTGGAGCAATGGCAGAACTGGTGAAAGAAGGTAAGGTTCGTTACCTTGGCTTGTCTGAAGCATCAGCAAACTCTTTGCGAAAAGCACATGCAGTTCATCCTATTGCTGCTTTGCAAAGTGAGTACTCGTTGTTGACACGGGATGTTGAAGCGGAAATACTTCCGACCTGTAAAGAGTTAGGAATTGCATTTGTTCCATTCAGCCCGTTAGCACGCGGCTTGATGACAAACACTTTAAATCTCAGTGATCTTGCTGATAACGATTTTCGCAAAACATTGCCTCGGTACCAGCAGCAGTATCAAACAAACAATGAGCAGCTGGCGCAGGCATTTGCAACATTAGCAGCCGAAAAAGGATGCAGTCCTGCACAGTTGGCGCTTGCATGGTTACTTGCCCAGTCCGATAATATTATTCCTATTCCTGGGACTAAAAAGAGAGACAAGTTGAAGGACAATGCAGGATGTGTAAAAGTTGAACTTTCAGCTGAAGACCTACAGGATATCGAAAATGTTGTTGCGAAGTATCCCGACACTGGTGACAGGTATAACGAAGGAAGTTATAAGTGGGTTGATAAAACCTAAAGAAAGCCGCGTAAAAGCGGCTTTCTTTATTATAGTCGTAAGAAAATATTAGCGACTCTACTAGCCCTCTAATAATTCCATCACAATCGGAAATAAAGTTGAATTGCACCAGAAGGCCATTCTTTAAAGTTGAATAAATTCCATGATGAGTATGATCTTTTAAACTCTTCTTTATAATTAATTCTTTTAGACATTCCAGCATCAAGTGCAATTCCAACAGTTTTTGAAAAGTTGAAATCTCTTCCTGCCCTTAAATAAATCCAACTATGATTTATCGTAGAAAGATCACCTTCTGATTTAATAAAGATTACACCACTTCGAGCAAACCAAGGACGGATAGTAGTACGCTTTGATTTTCCACCAAAATGGTAGTACGCATCGGCTGAGAAGGTGATAGATTGCACATCCGTATCTGGAAATGAACCAACACTAATTCCAAATTTAAATTGATCGATTTGATAACGAGCCGCAACATGAGTCATCTCCTGAATTCCTATTCCAAAAGCAACATCTAAGTTCTTCTGTCCGTTTGCTTCTTGCACGGTTCCGCATACTAAAGTTATTGCTACTAATACGTAAATTCTCACACGATTCTTAGTCATAAATTCTTTATTTTCTCGGCGGGTATGTGAAAGAAATAACTATCCTAACAGGGCAATTGTACTTTTTTACATCTTACGTTTTGAATTTCCCATTCTCTCCTCTGCCCATTCTTGCACTGCCGTACAAGTGAGTGACACAACGATGAAGCCATGAAATACAAATGCCGGTAACCAAAATCTTCTTACTTAAAAAAAGGCTACTTTTTAGGGGCTTCCATGTAATCTAATACCAGGTTGCTCATGGCGTTTACACCAAGCTTAAAGCCACTTTCATCAATAAAGAAATCGGGCGTGTGATGCGAGGCGGCGGTCTGTGGGTCTTTACCTTTTGGCATTCCACCTAAGAAAATAAACAGGCCCGGCACCTTTTCCTGGAAGAAAGAAAAATCTTCAGCGCCGGTTACAGCAGGCCTTAAAACAACGTTGTCGGCGCCGGCAGTTTTGCGTAACGAAGGCAGCATTTTTTCAGTTAAAGCAACGTCGTTAAAAGTAACCGGGTAATGCGACGTGTAAGGGATAATAACTTCGGCAGTGGCGCCTGAAGCCTCGGCAGTTTTGGTTGCAATACGCTTGATATTTGCGATCAGCATTGCTTCATCTTCGTTGCTTAGCGCTCTCACAGTACCTAGCATTTCGACCTGCTCGGGAATAATGTTAGATCGATTGCCGCCGTGAATTGAACCAATGGTAACTACACCGGCATTTTCGGTAACATTTAAGTTGCGGCTAACAATCGGTTGAAGATTATTGATGATTTGAGCTGCCACAACAATCGGATCTATGGACGACCATGGATAGGCTCCATGGGCACTTTTACCTTTTATGGTAATCTTCATATCGTTTACGCTGGCCATTGTTCCACCAGGGCGATACGTTATTTTGCCAACTTCTGTTTGCGAATTAATATGTAAGCCAAACACCACATCAACCTTTGGATTCTCCAAAACACCTTCCTTTACCATTAATTGTGCACCACCTTCTTCGCCTACGGGTGCGCCTTCTTCAGCCGGCTGAAATATAAATTTCACGGTTCCTTTCAAGTCCTTTTTCATAGCTGCTAAAACTTCAGCAACACCCATTAGCATAGCTACATGGGTATCATGTCCACAAGCATGCATCACTCCCACTTCCTGCCCGTTATAAGTCGTTTTTACTTTTGAAGCAAATGGTAATGGCACACGTTCAATAACTGGTAGTGCATCCATATCGGCCCGTAATGCTACAACCGGCCCGGGCTTTCCTCCTTTTAATATACCAACAACACCTGTTTTAGCAACACCTGTTTTCACTTCTATACCTAGCGATTGTAGATGCTTTGCAATAATGCCTGCTGTTCTTACTTCGTTGTTGCCAAGTTCGGGATGAGCATGAAAATCACGTCGCCACTCGATTACTTTTGGTTCTACCTTATCGGCAAGTTGCTTTACGTTATTCCTAAGTAAATCATTCTGGCCAAAAGATGCAATTGAAACAGTAAGACACGATAACAGCAAAACTTTTCTCATTCTTAAAATTTATGCCTCTAATGTACATCAAGCTATCCAATCAGATGCATGCTGGCAAACAACGTGTTGTTGACGTATATTGTTTTTTAAACACGCAATGGCATAATTTTTTTCTTCAATAGGTATTCCTCCCAGGCCTTCTCCTTTTTTAAATCAATTAACCGACCTATATAATAAACTATACGAATGAAAGCAGCTGTATTTCACAAACCAAAAGACATAAGGGTGGACACTGTGCCAGACCCAACAATTGAACAACCGCGGGATGCTATCATCCGTGTAACTGCCACCGCAATATGCGGTTCTGACCTGCATATTTATAATGGCATGTTTCCTCAACCACGGCCGATGATTATGGGACACGAGTTTATGGGAATAGTGGAAGAAGTAGGTAGCAGCATCTCGACCCTGAAGAAAGGAGATCGTGTTGTCGTGCCCTTTCCTGTGGCCTGCGGTGGATGCTGGTTTTGTAACCAACAGTTACCCGGCCACTGCGAAAATTCGAACATGGATATGTACGGACCCGAAGGTGGACTAATGTCAGAAAAAGGTGGCGGCATGTTTGGCTACACAGATATGTATGGTGGATATAATGGGGGTCAGAGTGAGTACGTTAGAGTACCTTATGCTGATCATGGGCCACGCATTGTGCCTGGTACTTTAACTGATGAACAGGCTTTATTTCTAACTGATATTTTTCCTACCGGTTATGCGGCTGTTGATTGGGGGGAGGTAAAAGGTGGTGAAACTGTAGCTGTGTTTGGATGCGGTCCTGTGGGACTAATGGCTATGAAAGTAGCCTGGCTTAGAGGTGCTGCAAGAGTAATAGCTTTTGACATAGAAGACTACCGCCTTAAGATGGCAGCAACTGTTTGCAGTGCGGAAGTGATTAACGTAAAAGACAACGAAAACTGGCTGCAGGAATTGCGTGGAATGACAAACGGCCGCGGTGCCGACGTGGTGATAGATGCGGTAGGAATGGAAGCAGACCGTACGTTTCTTGATCGTGTGGCCAGTGTGGTGCGTTTTGGAAAAGGAACGATCAACGCTTTAAGGATGGCTCTTTCGGCCGTTCGCAGAGGGGGCATTGTTTCTGTGGTAGGTGTATACGGGTACCCGTATGACAACTTCCCGTGGCACCAGATCTTCGACAAAGGATTAACTGTTAGAGCAGGACAGGCACCGGTTCATAAGTACATTGATGAGTTGTTGAAATACCTTGAAGATGGAAAAATAAGGCTCGATGATATTATAACCCACCGCCTGCCGCTCTCAGAAGCTTCGCACGGGTATAATATTTTTAACGAGAAGAAAGACGACTGCGTAAAAGTAGTTTTGAAGCCATAAGGCTATATCCAATCCGAATGAAAAGCGCAATAGTTCATCCAATGAAAAACAAGGATTGTAAAATCTGAATATTCTAGTATTAACCTATAAAATGGGATTGTCAAAGGTTGACGATCCCATTTGTTTTTTATGTACCGAGCTGAGGGTCATTTATTGGGTTTCCGTTGCGTCGCACTCTTGTACATTTTGTTCTTTACTCAGCAATCAAATTATACAGGTAAACGTCTCATGTCGCTCTCGTTAAATGTTTACCTCCACTTTTTCACTACATCTTTTTTGATTTTGCATTTGAATTTAGCACTGCAGTACAGGTAAGTGACACAACGATGTAGAGGAGGGTTATTCAGCTTGTTCAATAGTATAACCCAGAAAATTTTTTATTTAAGCCTTACGGTGAAGTTGCTGTTTATACTCGTGCAACTTTATGGCCAGCTCTTTTGTGAAGTCATCGAGAATTAAAACAGACTTCTGCATGCAGCTCGTGATATTTTTATAGTCGTTGTCTTTAAAATCATCTTTCTCTAGCAGGGATATCAGCCCTTGAATGTTACAGATCGGCTGCCTTATTTTGTGGGAGGTAGCAAAAGCAATTTTTTCCAGCTGATCGATGTATTCATCCTTTTGCATTTGGGCCTTCCTAACTGCCGTTATATCCATACCATAACCATACACATACTTTAAGTTTCCATCCTGCATGTAAGGATAAAATTTTCGAAGGATATATTTCTGCTCGCCATTTACCGTGTGTTCGTCTACCCACTCAGTACTTTCTCCATCCAGGGCTTTTTTAAATCTTTCCCTGCGCTCTTCCGCAATAGAAAGGCCGAGCCCTTTAGATTTAAAGTATTCAAAATCGTCTTTACCAATTAGCCACTTTCTTACTTCATCATTTTTTACCGCTACCTTATTTAGTAAAATATATTTATGATCCTTATCAAACACGGCAACATCTACGGGGAAGTTTTCGAGCACGTATGAAGTAAAGTTCCTTTGTTTAATACTTTCTTGCTCTGCAAGCTCCCTTGCTTCATTTGCTCTTACAATTTCGGAAATATCGCGTGCTAATAAAAGGCGGCACTTTTTATTTTTAAACAATACATCGCCAGACGACACCTCGGTATAAAAAACTTCACCGTTCTTTTTCCGATGCGCTACAATTCCCTCGTTATTAAAACTAGGGTTCTCTAGTTTCCCTTCAAACTCTTTACTTTTTTTATTCTCAACAATTATATCGCTTGGTTTCATCTTTAGCAGCTCCTCAAGAGAATAACCGTAACAGTTTATAGAAGCCTTATTAACTGCAACAAATTGATAGGTGTCTAAATCAACAATTGCCATTGGAGTAGGGTTGTGCTCAAAAAGATTATAATACTGCATCTGGGTATTAATTATCCTCTTTTTAATTTTCGCTGTTGCTTTTGCCACAAGAATAATACTGCTTAAACCTGTGAGAAGCCAGACCAGCACTTTGATGGTAATGACACTTAGCCTACTGGTTTCTGGAGAAGGTAATTGGTTTGAAATTAACCAAACCAACACAGGCAGTAAGAAAACAGCAGCCATTATTGCAATTGGTTTGTTTAACGTCTTCATAGATATCCGTCCTTTAACTTCAAACATCCACTAATTATTGTGCTGACAGCGTTCATTAAGCTTTTTTTATACCCCGAAAAGCCACCTAATGCTGCGTTTTGAATTATTTTGAATTGGCTTAAAAAGTAAAATGCCTGCTTTTTTAAAAGCAGGCATTTATATCAAAATAAATGATGTTCTGTTTATCAATTTAAAAGTTCTATTATCATTGCGCTTGCGCCCCCTCCACCATTACAAATACCTGCAGCACCAATCTTACCTCCATTTTGTTTTAATACATTTAATAGGGTAACTATTATACGTGCACCGCTGCAACCTAATGGGTGACCTAGTGAAACAGCTCCACCATTCACGTTCACTTTTGCCAGGTCCAAATTCATTTTCTGTGCATTAACAATACCTACCACGCTAAAAGCCTCGTTTAATTCTACATAGTCAACATCACTCATTTGTAAACCTGCTTTTTTAAGTGCAAGCGGTACCGCTATACTTGGCGATGTGGTGAACCATTCAGGCTCCTGCTCAGCGTCAGCATAACTTCTTATAACAGCTATTGGTTTTATACCAAGTTCGTCCGCTTTTTCTTTGCTCATTAATACAACTGCTGCTGCGCCGTCGTTCATGGTGCTTGCATTGGCTGCAGTTACTGTTCCTTCCTTACCAAAAGCCGGCTTCAACGAAGCGATTTTATCGAACTTTACATTCCAGGGCTCTTCATCTTTAGACACAACAACAGCATCGCCTTTTTTTGAGGGTATTTCTACTGGCACTACTTCATCAGCAAACTTGCCATTTTCCCATGCAGCCTGGCTACGCTTATAGCTTTCTGTAGCATATGCATCCTGGTCTTCGCGGCTCACTTTGTTTTCGGCAGCGCAAATATCAGCAGCACAACCCATAGCAAAAGTGCTGTAGCAATCGGTTAAACCATCTTTCTGCAATCCGTCAATCATTGTTGCGGCCCCGTATTTATTGCCCCAACGCATGTTTTCTACATAAAAAGGCACACTGCTCATGTTCTCCATTCCACCAGCGACAACTACATGTGCATCACCTAGTAAGATTGATTGAGCGCCTTGTGCAATTGCCTTCATACCACTTGCACAAACTTTATTTACTGTAGTAGCAACTACCTTATCAGGAAGACCTGCGTACTTTGCTGCCTGTCTTGCAGGTGCCTGGCCCGTGTTGGCTTGTATGACGCAGCCCATTAAAACCTCGTCCACCACAGTGGGTTGAATGCCGGCTTTTTTAACTGCAGCCTTAATAGCCGCGGCTCCAAGCCGGGTAGCAGGTACATCTTTTAGTGTGCCTCCGAAACTGCCCATAGGGGTACGAACTGCGGAAATAATATAAACTTCTCTTGTAGTCATTGCAATCGTTTATTTAAAATAAAATTGGCGCAAAGATAAGGTAAGCCCGATGATGGTAACACGAGACCTCACTCTGCAAAAAAGTTTCGTTCAGCCTATGCTTGGTATTATTATAGAATAAAGAATTTGGCTACACGCATTTGTTCTTCAGGAATCATCGTTGCGTCGCATTACGTTCACCGACAGAATTCAAGGCAACTTTTCGTATGTTTTATTATTTCAGTTGGAACTACGAAGTTCATTTCCTAAAATTTCCCACCGGCTACACGCCAGGCTTCTCCTGCCTAAAAAGAAGCGCTGAAAATTTAGAAAACGGAAATTTTTTGATCTGCTTTGTTTTTTAAATGGATAGTGCCTACCAAAATATTACCCACTTTAAGGTTTTTTTGCTGAGTATTGAAAGAAGTGTACAAGAGTGCGACGCAACGACAGCTAAATATTTATAAGCAGCCAGGCCTCAAAAAAAAAGAGGCTTAGAAGCTACAGTAAGCTTAGCGAAAGACCAATAGGGTAATCGAGTTTTCAGGAGCAAAGTGTACTTTACTACCTATCTGTATATAGAGTTGGACACCTGAAAATTTTTGTATACGAGAACAATCCTTTTTAATAATATCCTTTTCGAAACTTTAGCTGCCCTATTAGTTGTATTTAAAGGTTATGTTAGCATAATATTGGGCAGTGTAAAAGGAAACAAGTTAATATTGACCGGAAATAGTAGAAGTATTTCCTCAACTCATTCAAAGGACTGTAGAATAAACTTGTCAGCACTCAGTAAATCAAGTTGTGCTGTAAAATCTTTATTACAAAACTTTCGAACCATTTTTATAATATCGTCAAAAGTGTTTGGTTTTACGACGTAACAACTAGCTCCGGCAGCAAAACAAGCATCAATATTTCCTTTATAATTAGTAGTGGAGTATATAATTACAGGAAGCTCTTTTATACTTTGGTTCGCCCTTATTTCCATAAGACATTCAATTCCATTTTTATAAGGCATATTCACGTCAAGAAAGAGAATATCAGGAGCAGGATTACCTTCGAGGTATTTGATCAATTGGTTGCCATCTTCAACCTTTGAAAACCTGACAGGGGTAGGGCAGAGCTCTAAAGCCTCGTTAAAAAGAAAACAATCGTCTGGATCGTCGTCTGCGAGCATAACATGTAAAGGATTTTCTTCGAAATTTCTCATCGTTAGTAAGCTAGATAAGTGGAGCCTCAACTCTTAGTTCACATTCTGCTGCAAATTTGCAACCACTCTTTTTTAAAATCTGCGTTTTTAACACTTTTAGTATCTCCAAAAAAAACCTCCCGGGTAGAACCGAGAGGCAACTTTTAACCTAACATGAAAAACCCCCTAAAAATGTATAAAAAATAATTTCTTTTTTGCCTTGGTAAGGCAGTATTAAAAAGATTGTGCCAAAATTGTAAACAGGCGTTTTAATTGCCCTTATAGCCGTTGTTTTTTAAGATATTCGCAATCTAATTTGGTAATAACAATATGATTTCACCACAAACTATACAACAAATTACAAGTAGGATCGATATAGTTGAGATAGTTGGGGAATATGTAAAGCTTAAAAAAAGAGGAGCCAATTATCTTGGCAATTGCCCTTTTCACAACGAAAAATCCCCTTCGTTTACGGTATCACCAGTTAAAGAGATTTATAAATGCTTTGGGTGCGGAAAAAGCGGGAACGCCATCGGCTTTCTGATGGAGCATGAAAAGTTCAGCTATGTAGAAGCGCTGAAAGCTCTCGCTGCCCGATATAATATACAGATAGAAGAAAAAGAAGTAACTCCTGAAGTTAAGCAACAACAGTTAGTAGCAGACAGCTTATATATTATAAACAGTTTCGCACAAAAACACTTTGCTTACAATCTCTTCGAGACAGCAGACGGAAACAATATAGCGCTCTCCTACTTGAAGCAAAGAGGTTTCAGGGAAGAGATCCTCAAAAAGTTCCAAATCGGTTACAACCTTGATCAAAAAGATGACCTGGCTAAAACGCTGGTGCAAAACCAATTCAATAACGAGTATTTATTGAAAAGCGGTTTAGTAACAATGCGGAATGAGGGTCTTGCTGACAATTACAGAAACCGTATCATTTTTCCTATACATAATAATACAGGGAAAATCGTAGGCTTTGGAGCAAGGATTATTAAATCAAATGATAGAGCTCCTAAGTAT
>JAQBNN010000025.1 GCA_028288505.1 Segetibacter sp.
GCATCTGTTAGTTTTGCTACTCCTGGTAAATATGTCTTAAGTGTTTATCCAAACCCCGTAGCTAATACTGTTCGTTTATCGCTTAAATCAAATGCTACAGATCTTGTCGCAAACATCATTACAGCAGAAGGACTTTTTGTACTTAGCGCAAGAGGCGATATCAACCACATCAACAGGCAAATCAATGATAGGATACCTACCTTAAGCAAAGGTGTTTACATACTTAAGATTGGTAATGCCAGTGAAAGTCACGTAGTGAAATTCAGTAAGCAATAATTGAATATTGCTTTATTAATCCCTGGCCATAAGCTGGGGATTTTTTATTTGTAATAATATTTTAAGTAATGCTTTTGTTACCAACATGAGTTTTTTAATCAACATCGTTGTGTCACTCACTTGTACAGCAAACTTTTTATCAGCTAAATTTTCACAAATATTATTACTCGCTTAAATGCTCAATAGAAGAATACCGATGAAGTGATTGCGACGCAACGATGATGCTACGAAATACGAATGCCGGTACCAAAAAGAATATTGAAAAAACGAACAATGGAAAGGGCTAGTAGTGCAGTACAAAAAGCGAAAAAACAATTTATTGTACTTTGCTGCATTATTCACTGCTTATGAAATGTACCATTTGTTTTATTCTTCCTGTTCTTTTATTGTGCTTAAACGCCTCTGCGCAAAAACCTGAAGTAGCCCAAGATGGTCGTGTTTCAATTTATAAAGCAGACGGTAGCTGGACTTTTACCCGCTTTAAAAACAGCGTAATAAAAATCACTCACCAACCTGTTGGTTATAAAACAAACGAACTGGTAAGTGATGCAGTTATTGCAGTACCACTAAAAGAAAAACCAGTTGTTAATACAACTGCAAAAGGTTCTATCATATCGTGGGAAGATATGCAGATGGAACTAATCGGTGACACCATAAAAATTGGAAATGATCAACTTATTGTACTTGCAAAAAACACAACTGCTAATAACAATGGCTTCAACTTTATACTAACACCTTCCGAAAAAATATTTGGAGCAGGAGAAAGAGCGTTGCCTTTAAACAGAAGAGGATATCGATTTAATTTATACAACAATCCATGGTATGGCTATGGCATGGGCGCCGATAATTTAAACTACTCTGTGCCTTTCATTACATCGTCAAACAACTACGCGCTATTCTTTGATAACCCTTCAAAATCTTACCTTGATATTGGAAAGACAACGAGCAATGTTTTACAATATGGAGCAAGCAGCGGCGAGATAAACGTGTATGTTATCACAGGTAATTCTTATGCTCGTATACTTTCATCTTATCATCAACTTACAGGTACGCAGCCTGTTCCTCCACGTTGGGCGTTGGGAAATTTCTTAAGTCGCTTCGGTTATAAAAGCGAAGAGCATATAGAAGGTATCATGGACCAGATGAAGCAACATAAAATTCCTTACGATGCGGTAATCTTCGATTTGTTTTGGTTTGGCGATAGTGTAAAAGGCACGATGGGTAACCTTGCCTGGGTAAATAAAAAAGCATGGCCAAACCCTAGAAAAATGATCAGCGATTTTAAGAAAGAAGGAACAAAAACTATCCTTATAACCGAGCCTTTTGTTGTTCGCTCTTCATTAAATTATACTGCTTCTAAAAAATTCCATGCAGTTGATAGTGCCGGAAATCCATACGTACTTAAAGACTTTTATTTTGGTGAAGCAGGCCTGATAGACATTTTTAGAAACGATAGTAAAGATTGGTTTTGGAGTAAGTATAAGCCGCAAATGAAATTAGGCGTTGAAGGCTGGTGGGGCGATTTAGGCGAGCCAGAAAAGCACCCGGAAAATCTTTATCACAATTTAAAAAGCCTCGGCTTTAAGCGATTGTTTAAAGCAGATGAAGTCCACAACCTATATGGCCACCTTTGGACAAAGATGTTGTTTGATAAATACGCCAAAGAATATCCAACCAAAAGACTATTCAGCTTAAACAGGAGTGGCTTCGCAGGAACACAACGCTACGGCATATTTCCGTGGAGCGGCGATGTAAGCAGGAGCTGGAATGGCTTGCAGGCGCAATTGCCTGTTATGCTCGGTATGAGCATGAGCGGCGTGCCTTATATTCATGCTGATGCTGGTGGTTTTGCAGGTGGAGAAAAAGATCCTGAATTATACATCAGGTGGTTGCAGTTCGCATCGTACACACCCATCTTCAGGCCGCACGGAACTGAACTTACAGGGATTGAAAACAATGCGATAAACTACCCGAGCGAACCAGCGTTATTTGATGAACCCCACCGTAGCATTGCTAAAAGAATTGTTGACGAACGTTATGCCATGTTACCTTACAATTATACATTGGCTTACGAGCAAGCCGCTAATGCAAAACCATTAGTAAGTCCTTTGTATTACTACTTTTCGGCGGACACGACTACTTACAATGTTGAAGATGAATTTATGTGGGGAGAGAATATACTGGTAGCGCCGATACTGCAAAAAGGTGCAGCTACCCGACGTGTGTATCTTCCAAAAGGGAAGTGGTACGATCAAAAATTCTTCACACAACATGAGGGCGATAAGTGGTATACTGATAGCGCACAACTCGCTTCAATGCCAATTTACCTTAAAGCCGGTAGCTTCATTCCATATGTTGGTAAGCCTTTACAAAACACTACAGAATACAGCACGGAAAAATTAATGGTGACTTATTTGCCTTCTGCCGATTCGTCGTCTTTCACTTTGTTCGATGATGATGGAAGCACCAATAATTCTATAAAAAAGAAGTTGTTTGAGCTTATAAAATTTGAGACTACAGGCTGGAATAAAACAACGCGTTTTACCATAACGAGTAACCAGGGAAAGTTTAAAGGCAAGCCCCCATTAAGAACTTTTGACCTCGTTATTCCTACGGTTGCAAACATACCGCACACCGTTATGCTTAACGGTCGAAGATTACTACAACAAGAAACACCTGAAACAGGCGCACATGTTTTTTACAACAACCAAATGGGTGCCTTGTATATTCATTTTTCTTTTACTGGTAAGAAAATTCAGATAGATATAGTGCAGTAATATTCTTTATGTAGCCAGCATTAGTTTGCTGTGGATCTTTTGTTGTGTCACTCACTTGTACAGCATATTTTCATGGCAACTTTGCTTGGGTGCAGCAGCGTGTTTTTTACTTTTATCCTTATCATTCTTTTTTTTATAACCCGAGAAAACGGTTATGGAAGTAACTGTAGTTTTTGTGAGACTTGTGGTTTGGAAAAAGCAGCCATAAAAAGATACAGTACAAGTGAGTGACACAACCGGGGATGAATAAAGAACAAATGCCTGAAACCAAATTCTCCTTCCAAAGAAAGCAGAGGGAGTAGGTATTCAATCGCAACAAGGGAACAAAACAAAAAAGGTCTCCTGGAAAGGAAACCTTTAATCAATTCAATTAACGCATTCACCAGGTTTCAGTCTTTTACAATTTTGGTTTTGTTATTCTAGGTTAGAACGGCGACCCTGATGATCATGCAATTTCTAATTATAATTAGAGCAACACTGCCCAAAACCGGCAACAGCCTGCCCAAAGAAGACAAAAAAGTAAAACGCGAGTTGATAAAAAAATAAAGCCCTGCAAATACAAGGCTTCTTTTTCTGTTTTCGGGTTTGCTAAATTAGTTTTTCAAGCGAACAGGAAAACTTGGTTTGGTTTTTCTGGAAATTGGATAAAACGGGGCTTTTCATGAATGGATTTCGTAGGGACAGGATATATTCTGATACCAAAAGTAGTTTGCTTAGAAGAAGATTATAAATGACAAAAGATTAGTAAGCATCCGAATCGGACATGAAATGGCTTTTAGAAGCGCTTTTATTCGTTTAACAGGTCGGGGCGACGCTGCTGGGTCCGCTCTATTGATTGTTCGTAACGCCACTCTTCTACTTTTTTGGGATCACCGTTCAATAGTATCTCGGGCACCTTCATTCCTTTGAAGTCGGCAGGACGGGTGTATACGGGCGGCGCTAATAGATTATCCTGGAAGGAGTCAAACAAGGCAGACGTTTCATCACCCAGCACTCCGGGAAGTAGGCGGCCAATGGCATCTACAACTACCGCCCCGGCAAGTTCGCCACCACTTAATACATAATCACCAATGGAGATTTCCATGGTTACATATTGCTGGCGGATCCGCTCGTCAATGCCCTTATAGTGCCCGCAAATTATAAGTAGGTTTT
>JAQBNN010000026.1 GCA_028288505.1 Segetibacter sp.
CCTGACCAAAGCAAGGCGACTGCCGATGTAAAGAAGGACATGGAAAGCCCTTCACCAATGGACAGGTTGGTATGTGGAGACGTAGGTTTTGGTAAAACAGAAGTGGCCATTCGTGCAGCATTTAAAACATGCATCGACGGTAAACAAGCTGCCATCCTGGTACCTACAACCATCCTTGCTTTTCAACACTACAAAACTTTTAGTGACAGGTTAAAAGACTTTCCTGTTACTGTTGATTATATTAATCGCTTTAAATCTTCAAAAGAAAAAAAGGAAACGCTTAAGAAACTGGAAGAAGGTAAGATCGATATTATCATAGGTACACACGGCCTACTTGGCAAGGAAGTTAAGTTTAAGGACCTGGGTATTATGATAATTGATGAAGAGCAAAAGTTTGGAGTTGGTGCAAAAGAAAAGCTGAAGACTTTAAAGACTAATGTTGATTGCTTAACATTAACTGCAACACCCATTCCGCGAACACTTCAGTTTAGTTTAATGGGTGCCCGTGATCTTAGTATCATTAATACACCTCCACCTAATCGCCAACCGATACAAACAGAAGTGCATGGCTTTAACGAAGATTTCATTCGTGAATCTATTTACTATGAAAGTGAGCGTGGTGGCCAGGTCTTCTTTATTCATAACCGTGTTCATGGGTTAGCGGAGATGGCAGGAATGATACAAGGCCTTTGTCCTGATCTTAGTATTGGCTATGCACATGGCCAGTTAGAAGGTCATGAGCTAGAAGAAAGGATCCTTGATTTTATTGAGAAGAAATACGATGTATTGGTTTGTACCAATATCGTTGAAAGTGGTGTTGACATTCCTAACGTAAACACTATTATCATTAACAATGCACATCATTTCGGCCTTAGCGACCTGCACCAGTTGCGGGGACGTGTTGGCCGCAGTAACAGGAAAGCGTTCTGTTATTTGTTGGCGCCATCTTTGGCTACGTTGCCTTCTGATAGTCGCAAACGCTTACAAACTTTAGAGCAACACAGCGAGCTTGGAAGTGGCTTTCAAATAGCCATGCGCGACCTTGATATTCGTGGTGCCGGTAACATGATTGGTGGTGAGCAAAGTGGTTTTATGGCCGACATTGGTTTCGAAACTTACCAGAAGATCCTGAACGAAGCTATACGCGAATTAAAACGAAGTAAGTTCAGCGAGTTGTTTAAAGACGAGATAACAAAGCAGGACGATTTTGTTACTGACTGCACCATCGATACAGACCTTGAAATACTCATTCCTGATGAGTATGTAAACAGCATCACCGAAAGATTATCGTTGTACACGAGGCTCGATAACTGCGAAAATGATAAAGAACTTGAAGAATTTAGAACAGAAATGACTGACCGGTTTGGTCCCATTCCTCCGCCTGTTGCAGACTTGTTTACAACAGTAAGGTGTCGTCGTATTGCAGTAGAGTTAGGGTTCGAAAAGATGAGCCTCAAGAGTAATATTCTACGTTGCTATTTTATCAACCGCCCCGATTCTCCCTACTTCGAATCAGAATTGTTTAAAAATGTATTGGCTTATTTGCAAACCGGCACCAATAAGGCCAAATTAAAGCAGGCAGGTAAAAATTTCCTGCTGATTGTTGAGAACGTAAAGAACATGGTAGAAATGCATGCCTTCTTAAAGCACATGCATACTAGTGTATTAAAGCAAGAGGTTGTAGAAGCATAGTTTTTTTGGTGACAGGCATTTAGTTATGATGGCGTCATCGTTGCGTCGCACTACGTTCATCTGCAAATCATTTGGTAACCTTTTCCATGTTTTGTTCCACCTTATTATTTTGCAGGCTTTCTGTAAAATCAAATCCTCCAAGCCATCTTTGGTTATGATTTTTAAAAGGAACATCTTCCAATAAAGACGGCGCCTTTACTTACAGTCATTAAAAAAAGTTCGTATTAATACCAATAAAAACATAATCCTCACGTTGTTAACTAATACGCTCAGAAATGAAGAAGTAATAAAGTATGTATGTTCCCAGAAGATAAAGTTCAAATAAGGGTTATATGCCAGCCAGGAAAAATAGTATTGATGCAGAATGTACCTGAAGTAAGTGGAGCAAACGAAACAAGCTTTGATACAAGGTTTAGCAAAAGAAATGTATGTAAGGATGATTAGAGAATATTTTAAGTTTGTAATAAAGGCTGTTAAAGCAGTGGTATTAAACCACTGCTTTTTTTAACCGCTTTATGCAAAAAAAAGAACGGTTCTTTCTGAGTTATAAAGTATCATTTTAAAAGTGCATGTCAGGGTGCAACTGTCATTTTTGAGTACTGGTAATATAATTTCTTTATTATTTTAAAAAGCACGTATGGTAACAACTACGATTTTGGTGCCTGTAAAAAAGCTTCTGTGTAGCGCAAGAAAAAATGGCCAACAATTAATCCTTGTACCTTATTTTAAAAAAGCAGTAACACTTATTATAGTAGGTATTATATTCTCTATTGCGGTAACTGCACAGCAGAAGATATACAATTATAATGTTTTATACAAAGGCAATAACATCGGTAAAATGACCATGACTCATAACCAAAACGGCGATGAGATGTCTATTGATGCTATATCAAACATCCAGATGCGGATGTTAATGTCTATAAATATAAAGATTACCGAAAAGTCATTATACAAGCAGGATAAATTAATGTATTCAAGCGTTTACCGCGAGATGAATGGAAAGGAAAAGGCAAACAGGCAAACGAAGTGGGTTAATAATGGATACCAAAACACTAAAGAAGGTAAAACGGTTGCGTTTAACAAACCTGGAATCGACTACAATCTTGTAAGATTATATAGCAAAGAACCGGTTGGCATTCAGTACGTATACTCTGATAACTTCCAGCAATTTCTAACTATAGAAAAGACAGGATCTCATACGTACAAAATAGAATTACCCGATGGTAATTATAATACTTACTATTTTAAAAATGGCATTTGTAATAAAGTAGCCGTTAATAGTACGTTCTTTAATATTCAAATGTTACTGGTGGAATAATTGTCGGCTGGATATATTGCAGGTTACCTTAACAGTTCAACCATTTTAAAAATTATTCCAGACCGCTCCTACCGACATTGTCTCTCAAAACTTTCACCGTCACCAGCAGTTGTCCTAAATGTCGCATAGTATGTTCTGCTGCATGGAACAATAGTCCTAAGACTGTAGAGGGCAATTGCTTCCTTCCTACACCCCTGTAGGCTGGTAATGTAGTTTCATCCATTGTTTTCAAAGCGGCCATAGCAGTGTCTACCTGGCTGTTGAGAACCTTTACTAATTCATCAATTGTAACAGGCTCAGCAGGTTCTTTTCCTTCCTGTTGTAAATAAGCCAACTGCTCGGTACTGAGCGACTTTCCTTGAGCATAAGTAAATAAGCGATCAATCACGCCTTTCATATGCTGCAAATGAAATGCAATTGAGGCAACACCGGCAGGTCGCTGCCAAAGCATACCAGGTGTTATATTACTTGCTAGTTCATTAACTTCTTCACGTGCTTGTAAAAGAGCATGGGCTACCGGTTGTAATAATGCCGGCACTGCCTCTACCGGTCCTCGCATCCAAACTTCAGGAAGATTTGTTGTTGCCATTACGCTAATTTGTTTTCTAAGTTACTCAACTATGATGTGCATTGCCTTTTTGCCGTACGTATTTTATTTCGCTGCGGGCTTATTTAGACATTGCTATTATAAGCTTTTGATGAATAAAGATTTGCCGTACAAGTGAGTGACACAACGATGCTTAATAGTAGCACAAAAGCTAAGCCCAAAACTTCCTTGCTTTTCATTATATTCAACAATCAATTAATACAAACCGGATGCTTGTTAAAACCTTTGGAAGCGCTGTTTATGGAGTGGAGGCAATTACGATTACAGTAGAAGTGAATGTGAGCGAAGGGCAAGGTTATTTTTTAGTGGGACTGCCTGACGGGGCGATTAAAGAAAGCCAGCAAAGGATTGACAGCGCCATTAAAGGCAACGGCTACAGGATGCCGCGAATTAAGATTGTGGTGAATATGGCGCCTGCTGATATTAAGAAAAGCGGCAGTGCTTTCGACCTTCCGATAGCCATTGGCGTTTTGGGCGCAAGTGAACAATTGGAAAATGTAGAGAAGCTGAAAGACTTTGTGATTATGGGTGAACTGAGCCTTGACGGATCGATACAACCGATTAAAGGCGGACTACCAATAGCGATACAGGCACGCAAAGAAGGCTTTAGAGGATTGATTGTTCCTAAGGCTAACGCAAGGGAAGCGGGCATGGTTAATAACCTTGAAGTGTACGGCGTGAATGACTTGCAGGAAGTGATCAATTTCTTTGCTGATGAAAGCACGATCGAGCCGGTATCGGTAAACACTCGCGAAGAATTTTTTAATTCTCAATACGAATTCGATCTCGATTTTAACGATGTAAAAGGCCAGGAGAATATTAAACGGGCTTTAGAGATAGCTGCGGCTGGTGGACATAATGCTATCTTAATTGGTCCGCCAGGTGCGGGTAAAACAATGCTGGCAAAGCGACTGCCTACTATACTTCCACCGTTAAGTTTACAGGAAGCGCTGGAAACTACAAAGATCCACAGCGTAGCAGGCAAGATGCCAGAGAACGCTTCCTTAATTAATAAACGTCCTTTTAGAAGTCCCCACCATACTATCAGCGATGTTGCGCTCGTTGGCGGCGGAGGCATACCACAACCGGGAGAAATTTCGCTAGCACATAACGGCGTCTTGTTCTTAGATGAATTACCTGAATTTAAACGCCAGGTACTTGAAGTGATGCGGCAACCGATGGAGGAAAGACGGGTGACCATCTCGAGGGCAAAAGTATCGCTCGATTTTCCTGCCAACTTCATGCTTATAGCAAGCATGAACCCCTGCCCTTGCGGCTATTATAATCATCCCGATAAAGAGTGTACTTGTCCGCCGGGAACTGTTCAGAAGTACCTGAATAAAATATCGGGGCCATTACTTGATAGGATTGATTTACATGTAGAGGTAACACCGGTGTCGTTTAATGAACTGTCGAAAAAGAGCGATGGAGAAAATTCGGAAAGTATTAGAGAACGTGTGATAAGGGCGAGAGAGATACAAACAGAAAGGTATAAAAACGACAAAGCGGTACATGCAAATGCGCAAATGAGTAGCAAGCAACTGCGGGAAATTTGTGTAATTAACCAGGCTGGTGATGCATTGCTTAAGAAAGCGATGGAGCGGCTAAGTTTATCTGCCCGCGCTTACGACAGGATCTTAAAAGTGTCACGCACAATTGCTGATCTTGCTGCAAGTGAAGACATAAAAGTAGAGCACCTAGCAGAGGCCATCCAGTACAGGAGTTTGGACAGAGAAGGTTGGGCAGGATAAATTTTTTGTACTGAGCTTTTGTGGTACTATTCCGCCTTCTTGCGTCGCACTCTTGTACTTTAAATACTGTATTCTACTTTTCTACACTTCAAGTTGGAATACAAAGACTTCAAAATCAATCGTCTTCTAAAAAATAAATATTGGTATTGAATTAGCTGCCAATTACAAAACGGTTTTATGAAAAAGCTAATCTTAATAGTAACAACATCGGTTGCATTTGCCTGCAATCAACCCCTTCGCGTTACAACCATTCCAGATCAAACCAATGCAACTACAGGTACCCTCGGTTCAGCAAACTTTCAAAATAAAATTCCTGAACCCTTAGATACTTTCAGGGTAAAACTTGATACGCCGATAATAAAAAGGAGAAATTGATAGCCACCATCATTAAAAGTTTCGATTAAACTTAACTGCATTTTACTGACGCTGCCACTGCTACAATTGCTCTCTTTAAATCATCAGCCACATTAACATTGCCTTTAGATTCATCAAAGGCCTGGAGAAGCATTTGGTTATTTACATCGTAAGAGTAGACGGAAAACTTGTTGTTGATAGAACCGCTGCCACTGTTGTTCATATTAAAGCTCATTGGCTTCATATTACATGCATAATCAAAAGCATTGAAGTCCACAGTTTTTACTTGCTTACTATCCCGGGTTTTAAAATGAATTCTTTTGTTTGTAATGTCGTAAACGATATTCCATTTTGTAAAACTTCCTGATGAAACTTTATTCAGTATATCAAATGAATAATCAACCAAAGGCTTTTTAACGTTGGCCTGTTTATACTGTTGAACCATAGAACAGGCATTGGCAAAACGTTCAATAGAATTATCGTTAAAAGTCTTCGCATTGCCGCCAACACTAGCACCCTTCATCGCTTTAATTGAAGATGAGTAAGTACTATTTGCCAATACCGGGTAAGGCAATTCGCTGCCCTTATGTACAACCATTTTTCCCCGTAAAAATTCAATAGTTGCAACGCCGCCTTTACTGTCAGCAACTAAATAATGTTGTGGTGTTCCTGTAGACACTACTCTTAATTGCTTATCTGTTGCCAGCACCTCACCTATTGTTGCACAGTTATCCAACTGGTATTGTATCCATTGCAAAACACTAATGGCTGCGCGATCATCGGCGCCCGGATACTCACTTTCACTTAACCACATTAATTCAATTACAAGTCCCTTTTCATTCATACCACCGTTCGGAAACTCTTTACCATATTGGTTAAAAGTCACGCTTCCATATTTCGAGATCCATTGTATCGATTTACTTCTATCTGGAGCCAGCGAATTTTTAACTAACCTGCGTAGGTTCGTATTAACCATCCCCGTTCCTGTTACCCAATCGTAATTCTTTCCAAATATCAACTGCCCATTTTTTTCAAGAAAAAAAGTAGTGCATGCAGTAGCAATTTCAAATGAGGAAAATATTATCAGGAACACAAACGCTATCACCTTTTTCATAGGTATGAAACTAATAATTAAAACCGCTACACACTTCCGGGAACGACTAAAAGTATTTGTAAAGTTTAAGCAAGGTTTTCGGCAATCTCTTAATAAGATAAGATATTTTGGGCCAGGCATGTAGCATTAATTAAGCTTTACTTGCGTCGCACTCTTGTACAGTTTTATCGCTATTCACCACGTAGACATTACAATTTATTTTAACACATTTAGTCATTTATTTTAAAAGTTAAAATCAGGAACAGAATTTGCCTGCGTGAGTATGAACGAGTAAACAACTTAAGCATATCTTAGCCTGCTTTCTACATAAAATAAAACCAAGTAATGGACTTCTCACCACTCAATAATTTTTTTGATCATATATATGTTCTTACGCTTGAAAGGGCAACAGACAGGCAATTGAAGATGAAAGAGGTATTAGAAGATCTGAATTACACTTTCTTTATTGGTGTTGATAAAAAAGACCTCACTATAGATGAGTTGGTTGAAAACAAAATTTATGATGAGCAGAAAGCTATTTCCCTACATCGCTTTGGTAAACCGATGAATACCGGCCAGATCGGCTGCGCATGGAGCCACCGCCTTTTGTATGAGGATATGGTTAAAAACAAATACCAGAAAGTTTTAATATTAGAAGATGATGTGGTGCCTAATAAAGAAGGTTTCAATGTGCTGGAAAAAATGATCAAAGATCTTCCTTCCAACTGGGAATTATGGTACCTCGACTATCATAAAAACTTAAGGCGAAACTTTGGTACATGGGTTAAGCAACAAGGTTACCATTTGCAAAGACTTGCAGGCAAACTTAAATGGTCACACAAAACCATCAATAATTTTTATGCCAGAAAGTTTAATGATCATCTATTCTTAGCCGGCTTTCATGAGCTTACCAGCGCATACGCCATTACACAAACAGCAGCAAAAAAATTAATTGAGCTACAAACGCCCGTTGCATTTGTAGCCGACGACTTGCTTGCTCACGCCTGTAGTAACCTTATAATTTATGGCTTTGCAAGTTGCCCTAAAGTATTCTTGCAGGAAAGCCAGTTACAGGATAAAAAAACAAGAGCCAGTTATGCAGAGGAATAAGCATAACCAGAGCTTCGAAAAGCTGCAAAATGAATAAACGACAAGTTAGTGAAACAACAATGTTGGGCTTAGCACCAATGATGGCCAGAAAAATCAAATATAAAACTGATCACCCTTCTCTAATGTTATTCCACTTGCCCGCATAACGGTTATCATTAGTTTCACAAATGCTTCTCAGCCATCTTGTCACTAATCTTCATTTGACACGATTATTGTTTCAACTACGCAACTAATTATTTCTTAGTTTTATTACTGCCTCCTACCAATTTTTCGTATTATGAAACTGCTTTTACAATACTTGAAACCATACAAATGGTTAATCGTTCTTGCTTTATTTCTTGCATCCATCAACCAAATATTTTCCTTGTTCAGCCCTATGATAGTTGGTCGAATTATCGATCAATATGCAAGTCATCCTCATTTTGCTGATGCTGAAAAGACAATTCCGCGTAGCGAAAACGAATACTTTATGGGTGTTCTTAAGTTTTTAGGATTACTCGTAGGTACCGCCATGGTTAGCCGGATTGCTAAAGCTTTCCAGGATTATATGGTGAACGTAATTATTCAAAAATTCGGAGCAAAAATTTTTACTGATGGTTTACGCCACTCAATGCGCCTGCCTTACCAGGAGTTCGAAGACCAACGCAGCGGTGAAACTTTATCGATATTAACAAAGGTGCGAGCCGATACCGAGCGGTTCATCGGATTTTTCATCAACATCTTCTTTGGTATAATTGTAAGCATCGTTTTCGTTACAATTTACGCATCCACAAAGCACTGGACAATAGTACCCACTTATATTGGAGGTATGATTGTACTGGCTGTTGTTACAAGTATTCTTAGTAAAAAAATAAAGCAGATTCAAAAAAACATTGTAAAAGAAACAACTGTTCTTGCAGGAACTACTACAGAAAGTTTGCGCAATATTGAACTGGTAAAAAGCCTTGGACTAACGGAGCAGGAAGTGAAACGCCTGAACAATAACACCTATAAAATTCTGGGTCTTGAACTTCGTAAAGTAAAGAGCATTCGTACACTAAGTTTTATACAAGGAACACTTGTAAACTTCTTACAACAAGTCATCAGCTTCACACTGCTGTTCCTTATTTTCCGCGATGTGCTAACTACCGGCCAGTTCATAGCCTTACAGTTTTATGGCTTCTTCATTTTTGGACCGATGCAGGAGATGGGCAACATAATTATAAGTTATCGCGAAGCAGAAGCAAGCCTTCAAAACTTCCACAACGTGATGGAGAAAAAAATAGAAGCACGTCCTGTTAATCCATTACACATTGGTGCTATTGTAGAGCTCGAATTTAGTGATGTAACCTTTAAGCACCAGACAGCACAATACAAAGCATTAGACGGTATCAGCTTCGATGTAAAGAAAGGCGAAACCATTGCGTTTGTAGGCCCATCAGGTGCAGGAAAAAGCACGCTGGTTAAATTACTGGTTGGCTTATACAGACCTCAGCAAGGGCGCATTTTATACAACGGAATTAGTAGCGACGATATTGACTTTGAAGAACTACGGGGGCAGATTGGTTTTGTAACGCAAGACACGCAATTGTTTGCCGGAACAATAAGAGAGAACCTCGAGTTTGTTGCACCCGGTTCAACTGACGAGCAATTGCTTGATGTGTTGCGCAAAGCTAGTTGCACCTACTTATTAACTCGTGCCGAAAAAGGTTTGGATACAATGATTGGTGAAGGTGGTCTTAAGTTGAGTGGTGGTGAGAAGCAGCGTCTTTCCATTGCACGTTCACTTTTACGCCAGCCGCACCTGTTAATCTTCGACGAGGCTACATCTTCGCTGGATAGCATTACCGAAGAAGAGATCACCTCCACCATTAAAAATATCTCTTCTGAAAAAGAGCAGATCACTGTATTAATTGCCCACCGCTTAAGTACCATAATGCATGCTGATCGCATATACGTTTTAGAAAAAGGAAGTGTTGCAGAAACAGGCAACCACCAGGAATTACTGGAAGAAAAAGGCTTGTATTATGCAATGTGGCGCCAGCAAATTGGTGAAAGAAAAACGACCGCTGCAGCAAAGCCAGCTGCTGTATAATTCATTTATAATTGTTACTGTTATAAATAATTTTTGGGGACAGGCAGTAGTATTTCAATTAAGCATCGTTGTGTCACTCACTTGTACAGCTATTTAGGGTTGATCGTTTCGATTAAAGGAAGGCGCCTTTGAAACACTTGCAGATATGTCAAAAGCATCCTCGCTGCTGTTGGCAATACAGTACAAGAGTGCGACGCAAGTAAAGCTTAATAGTAGTAATACTGACTGGCTCAAAAAAAACTACTTGATATA
>JAQBNN010000036.1 GCA_028288505.1 Segetibacter sp.
AGATAGTATCTACCGCACTGATTTTCATTGATTGCCCTTAATTTTGCACTACAATATGTTTTATGTTAGGTACGATTGAAAGTGCGATAGAAGATATAAAGAAAGGTAAAGTAGTTATAGTAGTTGATGATGAGGACCGAGAAAACGAAGGCGACTTTATAACCGCCGCAAGAAACGTTACTCCCGAAATCATAAACTTCATGAGCAGGGAAGGCCGAGGTTTAATTTGTGTTCCTTTAGAGGAAGAGCGATGTGATGAACTAGGGCTCGAGTTGATGGTAAACACAAACACCTCTTTACATGCTACACCGTTCACAGTATCTGTAGATCTTTTGGGGCATGGCTGCACTACTGGTATCTCCACCCATGATCGGGCAAAAACAGTCCAGGCGCTTATTGATCCAAATACAACTCCCGCAGATCTTGGTCGCCCGGGTCATATTTTTCCCTTGAGGGCAAAAAAGGGTGGGGTGCTTAGGAGAACCGGGCACACTGAAGCCACTACCGATCTTGCGCGTCTCGCTGGTTTTGAGCCTGCTGGCGTTTTGGTTGAAATTATGAACGAAGACGGAACCATGGCCAGGTTGCCACAACTTGAAATAGTAGCTAAAAAGTTTGACCTTAAAATAGTTTCAATAAAAGACCTGATTGAGTACCGCTTAAAAAAGGACAGCCTGATTGAGGAAGTGGTACGGGTGGACATGCCAACAAAATTTGGCCACTTTAAGCTGGTGGCTTTTAGAGAAAAACTTTCAGCTGCAGAACATCTTGCATTAATTAAAGGTGAGTGGCAAAAAGAAGAGCCGGTACTTACACGTGTACACAGCAGTTGCTTTACCGGCGATATCTTAGGGAGTTTGCGTTGCGATTGCGGCGAGCAATTGCACAAGGCTATGGCAATGGTTGAAAACGAAGGCAGCGGCATCATTCTATACATGAACCAGGAGGGACGCGGCATCGGTTTATTGAATAAGTTGAAAGCCTACAAATTGCAGGAGCAGGGAATGGATACAGTTGAAGCCAACATTCACCTTGGGTTTGGAATGGATGAGAGAGACTACGGCGTTGGCGCGCAAATATTGAGATACCTAAACGCTACACGGTTAAAGCTTATGAGCAATAACCCTAAGAAAAGAGCAGGGCTGAAAGGCTATGGCTTAGAGATTGTTGAAATTGTCCCCATAAGTGTAAAGGCTAATATGCATAACGAAAAATATTTGCAAACCAAGCGCGACAAGCTCGGGCACGAAATACTAAACGATATTCTTTAACTGCAATAGTAAAAAGTAATAAAAAAGGACCGGCGCTGCTGGTCCTTTTTGCATAGTAGGAGTGTTTCTTTTTTGGTACCCGGCATTCGATCTCCAGCTTGGCAGCCGTTGCGTCGCACTCTTGTACTGAATTTCTTTAAGCAGCTTTATCATGATATGCTGAGAATTTCATAGCATTCACGCTTAAACGAAGAACTAAAATAAACTCGTGGCCGGAAAGTACACCAGCGAAAGATCGCAGCGGTTCACTTATTACCGTTGTTTCGCTCCTGGCAATAATTGCTTTAATTGCCGAATAGAATTACCCTTAGTACAAGAGTGCGACGCAACCGATGCCTAATTAATATACAATTGCTAAGTACAGAAAGAGAATTTTGAAACTTAGAAGGTTATTCTGAAGATGTAGCGCTTACAGTGGGCGCAGGCTTTTGAACCGGCTTTTTTAGCTTGTTGCCAAAAAGCTTTTCAAAATCCCGACGATAAGAAATACTGGCTCCCTGCCGGCTTCTGCGACCCACGGCGGTTCCCGCAATGTCAAGATTGTTGCGGCTGAAGAAGATGGCCCTAACGTGTCGGTCCTTACTTAATACCACCTCAACATTTAGATCGGGAAGCCATTGCAGGTTTCCGAGCTGTTGCGATGAAACGGTGTTACTTCCAAACGAGCGAAAATCAAGGTCGCCTCCAAAAGTTACCATCACCTTGTTATTAAAGAGGCTTTTGCCAAGCTTAAAGTTAACTGACTGGCGATCGATGTTATTAGTAGCGGTAACATTGCCATTAAAAAGTGAACTACTGTTGTAGAAGTTGGTGCTTACATCAAATTGCAGGCTTCGGTCGCCGGTAATTTTGTATAGCAGGTTCGAAACAAGGTTGTTTACCTGCTTGCTGATAAGTTCGGAAATAGTGTTGTAACCAAGCGTTGAAACGAAGTTGGCAAGATTACCGCCCTCGCCGTACGGCGCAAAGGAGCCAAACACAAGCAGGTAGGTCACCTGTTTAAGCATTTCATTTTCGTCTTGCTCAAGCTTCACTAAAAAGCGGCTAAAGTTCTCGTCGTTACGGATCTGGTTGTTATCAGGGAAGTCTAACCGGAAAGCGATACTGGGCTTTAAAAGATTTTCCTTAAGCGTTGCTACTACCTGCACATTTCCGTTATATGCCTGGGCGGCACTTCCAAAATTGCCTTGCTGGCTGCCGAACAGGTCGCCCAGTCTTACATTGTCTGCAACATAATATGCTTCAAGATTCAGCTTGGCATTAAAAGGGTCGCCGTTCCACTCAATGTAATTATTAAAGTCTTCGCGAAGGATAAATGGTTTTTTTACAAAGGATTGAAAGTTGAAGTCGTACCGTCCTTTTGCAATTTCGTACCTGCCCTGTATGGATAGATTTTCGTTAGTGCCAGCGTGAATTCGAAGGCGACCGTTACCATTAGCTTTAATAATGTCGCCGGTTATGGGGTCAAGAATAACATCGATGTTGGCGTAGGGGTTGGCAGTAAGATCGAGGTCTACCTCTATATTAGAGGTGTTGTTTGTGGTTAAATCCTGCAATTCAGTACCATATTGTTTAAATACAATAAAATCAGCTTCAGCGCTCTCGCGTGTATTGCTCGTAGGAATAAAAATGTTGGAACTATCTACCGGCACGGCAGTAATAGCCATGTGCATGTTTTCCTGGGGGCCATTAAGTGTTATAGCTGCTCTTCCTATGGCTGAGCCATAAAACTGGCTATTGTCTGTAGATTTTGTATCAATAAGCAGGAGGCGTGAAGTGTTAATATCGAAGTCGTAGCTTATGTTTTGGAAACCTTTTTGATACAACTTTCCCTTAACCCCTCCGGTGTTGCCGAACTTATCTTTTATAGCAAAGTCGCCAAAATCTATCATGGTGGGCGTGAAAACAAATGTTGCAGAATCTATATTGTACCTCACTTTAGTAAAGTTGACAGTAAGAGCCGCTTTTGTAAGTTTTACCCTTCCAAGTAGATCAGGGTGAGCGGGGTTACCGTTGACTTCCAGTTTCCCGGTTGCCAATCCTTCAATATCGCTGAAGACCATTCCTAGGAACTTATTTAAAATTGTAACCCTGGTATTATTTAAATTAATGTTAGTGCGCAGTGGCGAGCCAACTGAATCTTTTGTATTAAAGCTGCCGTCTCCTACAAAGTTGTACAGCTCATTTTCGCTATTTACATTAAACCTCACTAATCCGTTTCTGCTGTCATAATCACCACTAAGGTTAACAATTCCAATGGAGTCGTCATCCATTCTAAACTGTTCAGCTCTTAAATTGGCTTCAATATTAAACCGGTTGAAAAAGTCTTTTAGAATTATATCGCCGCTAGCCAAACCTTCAAACCGGGGCGTACGGGCAATAAAAGGAGAGAAGTCGCTAATGTTAAGGTTTTTTAACCTAACCACAAGATTACTTCTATCGAACTCCTCATCAAATGTTGTTTCTACTTCAATAATCTGGTCTCCTTGTGTAAACCTTACATTGTCTGCAGAAACAAAGTTTTTTCTTATCTCTATGCGGCCTTCCTTTTCTAATGTCCAACGCTTGTCGTTGATAACAAAATCGGAGGGATTGAAATTAATCTTTACGCCGTCAGTATATGTTGTTACGCCTGCATTAAGGTTAAGTTCGTTCAGTGTGTTGTTTGCCTTTGTTTGAATGCTTACCTGCGATTCGTCTTTTTGCGAAACGATCTTAATATGGGTATTGGGGAAGTTGGTACTGTCAGCAACATAAATGTTATCAATGTCG
>JAQBNN010000059.1 GCA_028288505.1 Segetibacter sp.
TAAAAAAGGGCAACAGTTATGCCGTGGATGTGCATTAGCATTTCGCCTTTTCACTAAAACAAAATGTAGGAAAAGACCCTCGTTGGTTTGCCGATGAACGTAATGCGACGCAACGATGATGCTATTAAATACAAATGTTGGTAACTAAAAAAATACTAAGGTGGAAAAGAATGTGAAACATAGATGGCGGGTATAAAAAACGCAGCGTTTGCACGCTGCGTTTTTCTATTAAAAAGCCTATTGAATTAATACCTGAAAATAGCTGCGATGGGGCTGTCATCCGGCATTTCTTCTTTGCTTAATAAGAAGACTTCACCGCCGGTTGAAAGTGTTTTAACCACTGCGTTATCAATCAGGTCCTCACCTCCATCATCGGGAGAACCATGCATTTTTATTTCGTTAGCCATTTCATCAAACGTTCCCCACAGGTGCTCACCCTTTTGTACAAAAAGATGTGAAACACGGCCGTAGTAGGTGGCGGGGATAACATCAGCTACAATGGAAGAAGTAAGTTCTGTAGCAGATTTGTTGCCGTACATCTCAAGGGCCTTAGTACATCTTTGCGCAAAATAAGGTTTCATCACTTCTTTCGCGTCCGCGAACAAAGCGCCTGTTTCCTGGCTATCGCGATTTCCCGTAAGTGCTACTGGCCAAATGTTGTGGTAATCGGCGCAGCTCTTATACATTGGGATTTCGTACTCTACTGCAGCCAGCAACAATGGGGCATTCTCGTTTTTGAAAACTGCATCCCATAACACGTCATCAACAGCTTCGAAGTAAGTAAGGATGTTATCTTTCCCATCAGGGTTTCCTCCTCCACCGCCGTGTACTGAACCTGGCATAGCCGCTGCTGGCGCCCTTCTGCCCGACTCGCTACTGCGGTAGGTAGTAGCATCTAAACCTGAAACTCTTTTCACCTCTTCGATGCTTTGTGGAAGGTCTGGAATGTTGATGTATTGCAGGCCGTAAGCATCGCCCTTAAATAACTTTGCAGATTGTTTACTAATAGTAAGCAGGTAAAAATATTCGCTGCTCATCATCATAGGCACCAGGGGCGTAACGTAAAAGGTAGGCTCGTAAATCACTTCCTGGTCAGGAGTCATAGGCATTTTCACATACTTAAAATATCCTTCGGAAATAAAGCATGCAAGTCCGTTAGACTGTGCGTTCCAAAAAGCATCATCACGAACAAGGTTAAAGCCGGGCTCAAGCATACTTTGTATGGTAGTTGCGCCAACACCTTTGTCGGCTAACTTTTTGCCAATGTCCTGCAGTGTATTCTTAAAATTAATCATGTCAAAGTGTTCATTAACTTCCACACCTGCTGCATGAGTAGGCAGAAAAACAGACACACAACATTCGGCTTTATAATTTGCCAATTCTGAGAAAACTTCCTTTGTAAGCACACCCGGCAATTCCTCCGCAACGGTAGTTGACCGTTCTTCCGTCATTGTTTCATTTTTGCTTTTGTAGCTCTCACTTTTGTTCTCTTTCCCTTTAAAATTATCCTCTCCCTTCGATGTATTTCTATTCTTATGTCTTACAGGTACTGAAGGTTGTAGTTCATCTTCACCAAGGGTATACTTGTCAGTCACTTCAAGGTATTGCTTCAGGTTTTCTGGCGAAGTAGGGTGTAAGCCTAATCCCTCTTGCTTATTAATACCAGATGGTTTTCCCTTACCAGGATGGAATACCCCATTCTGATCTTTCCCCATTGTTGTTTTTTGATCTTTTCCCATAGATATTCATTTATTGTAGAAAAGACAATTATGATACCAGCACGTGCCTCACATTTCTCTCACGATCTTTCAAAGAGATCCTTTTGTTACAAGCAATTGTTCTTTTCTCAACATCGTTGTGTCACTCACTTGTACATTTGTGTGTGCATGTGCAATATCTAACCACGTAACTTAATACGAAACCTTTAGAACTAAAACGGTCCGTTACAATTTCGTTAACACCGCTCTTCTATTTTACTTACCATTTATAAATCAATTTAAAAAACAGTTAACCAACTAGTTGTTAAGCAATTAACTGAATGTACGTTTGCATTGCAATCGCACTGCATGAGGAAACTTTGTCTATCCCTGGCTTCTGTAATCCTGGTAATTATTGTTAATGCCCAACAGGCTACTGTGAGGCAGATACCTGCTGTAAGAACAACAAAGCCTATTAAAATTGATGGTGAAATAAATGAGGAAGCTTATAAAACAGCGCCGGTAATAACTAACCTTGTTGAGCACCGCCCCACGTTTGGAAAAGCTGAAAATGAGGGTACAAGAACAGAAGCATACATTTTATACGATGATAACGCCATCTACGTTGGTGGCTTCTGCCACGAAAAAACAAGGGACAGTATTTCTACCGAGTTAGTGGGCCGCGACGTGGTGGGCATCAACGATTTTATTGGAGTCGTCTTCGACACATACAATGACAAGATCAACGGCTTTGGTTATTATGTAACGCCACTTGGCGAACAATACGATGCGAAGTATTCGCTGGGTAATGAAGATGGAAGCTGGAACAGTGTTTACGAAACCTCCACAAAAATCACAGATAGTGGGTGGTCGTTCGAAATGAAAATACCTTACTCGGCTATCAGGTTTAGTAAAAACGCTGTTCAAACGTGGGGCATAAATTTAACCCGCAGAAGAAACAAAACCGGCCAGCAGTACATGTGGAACCCGGTTGATCGGCAAAAATTCGGGTTTCTTACTCAAAGCGGCCTTTGGACAGGAATTGAAAATATAAAGGCTCCTTTACGGCTTTCCTTCTCTCCCTATTTTGCTTCCTATTTAAGCAACAACTCCAAAGTAAATCGTACGTGGAAGAACTCGGTAAACGGAGGCATGGATGTAAAGGTGGGCATAAGCAAGGCGTTTACTGTTGATATGACGCTTATACCGGATTTCGGGCAGGTGCAAAGCGATAACCTTGTACTAAACCTTTCCCCTTTCGAAGTAAAGTACAATGAAAACCGCACCTTTTTTACCGAAGGAACGGAGCTGTTTAACAAAGGCAACTTCTTTTATAGCCGAAGAATTGGAGACGGCGGCACCAAACTAATTAATGCAACTAAACTTAGCGGAAGAACAGCCAGAGGATTAGGTATTGGGGTTTTTAATGCAGTGCAGGCTGCAAAGGTTGTAAACGATGTAGAAGTAAGCCCTCTTACAAACTTTAGCGTTGTAGTACTCGACCAAACAATGAAGCATAACTCGAGTGTTACATTTGTGAATACCAACGTGTGGCGCAGCGGTCATACTTATGATGCGAATGTGTCTGCTTTTTTATGGGACTTGTACGATAAGAAGATCAACTGGAATTTTTGGGGTAAAATGGCTACGAGCCAGTTGACGGGTTTTCCAACTCTGGATAAAACACAGGGCGGCTATAACTACGAATTATTCTTTGGCAAGTTTAAAGGCCCATTCAATTTTAATGTTAATCGCACTTTGGCTGATAATAAATTCCAGCAAAACGATTTAGGCTACTTCACTAACAACAACTATTTAACGCACGGCTTTTGGGCAGGTTATAAATGGACGAAACCAAGGGGTTACTTCAATAGCGTCTACCTGAATTTTAACGGTAATTATACCGAACGCTTTTTGCCCCGTGCATACCAGGACTTTTCTTTAAACACAAATGTAAACGGGCAATTAAAAAACCTTTGGAATTACGGCATAGAGCTAGGATTACGCCCCGAGCAACAAGACTTTTATGAACCCCGTATTAATGGAAAAGTTTTTAAAAGACCAGGTTCGTGGTATAAAGGTTTCTGGCTGTCAAGCAACAGGGCTAAAAAATATTCTGCTGAAATTAATGTAGGGCACTCAGACGCACCTAAGTATAAGAACAGTGCTCTTGATTTAAATCTTAGTAACCAATATCGTTTTAATAATAAGCTTACTATTGGCCTTTCAAGCTATATTGGCTTTAACGAAAATAACGTGGGCTTTGCCTTTATTCCCCCGGGAGTAGATACCGCTGTTTTCGGTTTAAGAAACAGGAATACTGTAGAAAACATTATCACGGTTAAGTACAACTTCAACAATAAGATGGGTCTAACCGTAAGAAACAGGCACTATTGGAGCAAAGTTAAATACCACCATTTTTTTTATTTACTGGAAGATGGTTACCTTAAAGAAACAGAAGTTGTTACCAAAAATCCAAATAACAATGTAAACTTCTTTAACGTCGACTTAGTCTACACGTGGCAGTTTGCACAAGGAAGCTTTTTAAACTTAGGCTGGAAGAACGCTGGTGATAATTTTAACCAGTTGGTAGATGAACGATACTATCGTAATCTAATGAACACGCTTAAGTCTTCCCAGCAAAACACCTTATCTCTTAAGGTTATTTATTACATCGATTACTTAACAGAAAAAAGCAAAATGAAAAAGAGGACTGATTTAAATTAGGTCGAAAGCCTGGGCAAATCGAGTAATATCGTAATTAGATTGAGCTTGTAACTTAGCCCGAATATTACGTCGGTGCGTTTTAGCGGTCTTCTCAGAAATATGCAGTGCCCCCGCTATTTCTTTAGAGTTATTTCCTAAAGCCATCAATTTTAATATTTCTTTTTCTCGCCTGGTTAAAGAAGCAAAAATGTGGTTATACTTTCTTAAAAAATTTTTTTCTTCCAGCAACCTGTTTACCTTACTTGTTATGTGATGTTCGGGATCAATAGGAGATGCTACTGTAATAATATGCGAAGGTTTTAAACCTTCATCCTTCACAAAGACTTTAGAGCTGCTTAAGTACCATTTCCAATCGTGGCTTTCAGAAGGTCGCACTTGTTGAAAAAAAGAAATTGTATCCACTTCATTATCCTGTTGAAGGAGGCTCATTATCTTAGGAACATAGTCCTCTGCATCTTCAGGGTTGAAATATTTGCCGTGGTATTCGCTTCCGAGATTTTGCAATTCTTCTAAGGTTAATCCAAGCAGCGACAATCCTCTTTTGCACATGTACTCTACGCCAAGCGTTTCAAGATTATGAACAATAATAACTACGGGGAGATCATCTACAACGAGCTCAAGTGCGGCAATTTTTTCTTGTAATGTATCATTAGCTTTTCCATTCTCTAAAACATGGTCAAACATAAAAGCAGGTGGATTAAGGTTAGGTTTGGTTTTTTAAAAATACTCTTTTGGTAGTATTTCCATCACTAAAAAAACTCGCTTATTGTATTACTTAAAATTGTTTTTTATACCAACGTACTTAACATGAGGTTGACTACAATTAATAATAAAAGTTGAACCTGATAGTGCTAGTAAAGACTATAAAAGTTTGTTGAATAAAGATGCACAGATGAACGGAGCGTCGCAAGCAAAGCTCAATAGTAGTAAGAAAGTTGGTTACATAAAAAAGACAACGTGTACTAACGCTGTCTTTTTTATGCATTTTAATCATCTACCAAATGTCTACCCCCAAGCTATCAGGACGGTACATTTTACTTCCGGGTTTAATACTAAAAGCTTTATAAAACTCGCGGACATTAACCATTGGGCCATTTACGCGCTGCTTAGCCGGCGCATGTACATCAGTCATTACCTGGTTAGCTAAAGCTTCCTTACGAGGCTTATACATCCATCCATAAGCATAACCAATAAAGTAACGTTGGAGGGGTGTAAGGCCACCGATCTTCTTACCGCTTTTGTAGGCCTCGGTTTTTTTGAATGCATCAAGGCCAATTAAAATGCCACCAAGATCAGCAATATTTTCGCCTTGTGTAGCATCGCCGTTTACATGTAAAGTATCTACCGGATTATACTCGTTAAATTGTTTGATGATCTTTTGTGCCCGCTCTGTAAACTGTTTTTCATCGCTTGAAACCCACCAGTTATGCAAGTTGCCCTTCTCATCGTATTGCCTTCCCTGGTCGTCGAAGCCATGTGTAATTTCATGACCGATCGTTGAGGCACCCGCGTAACCGTAAACAAATGCATCATCAAGATCAGCATCCTTCATGCCCGGTACTGCAAAAATTCCTGCTGGCATAACAATCTCGTTATTACTCGGGTTATAGTAAGCATTATAAGTTTGTGGTGACATCTCCCACTCTTCTCTATCAACAGGCTTGCCTAGTTTATTCAAGTTGTAGTCGTGCCAAAACTGCTTAGCACGAAACACATTTAAAACATAAGGACCGCGGTCTGCTTTAAGATTTGTAAAGTCTTTCCACTTATCGGGATAGCCGATTTTCTTAGTGATCTTACTGAGTTTATTTAATGCTTTTTGCTTTGTGCTGTCAGTCATCCATGTAAGCTTCTGTATCCTTTCTTTGTAAGCATCTCTTATGTTTTCTACAAGGTCGTTGTAACGTTTCTTTGCATCTTCATTAAAATATTCCTTTACAAAAAGTTGTCCCAATGCTTCACCCATTGCATCTTCTTCTGCATCTAAAACACGCTTCCACCTAACTCTTGGAGCAGTTGCACCACTTAAAGTTTTACGGTATTCGAAAAAGTTATTAAACGTTTGGTTATTTAAGTAAGCAGCGTTCCTGCTAATCAGATGGAAGCGCAAATAATTCTTCCAGTCTTCTATAGGTGTTGCTTTTAATTCTTTGCTTAAAGCAGTATAAAATTCTGGTTGGCCAACGATAACTGAATCGACATTATTAGCATGAATTTTACCAAAGTAAGCAGTCCAATTAATACCAGGTGAAAGGCTTTTAAGCGCATTCACATCCATCTTATTATAGTTCTTGTAAGGATCTCTTAGTGCTGCCAGTTTGCGGCTTGCTTTAGCCAGTTTTGTTTCGAGGGTAAGAATACCTTTTGCTTTTTGCGAGGCGCTTATGCTGTCGTTACCAACTTGCATTAAGGTTTTTATTAGATAGTTATTATAAGCCTTGCGCACAGCTATCGTTCTTTCGTCGCTGTTAAAATAATAATCGCGGTTGGGCATGCCTAATCCACCTTGCGTCATTTGGTATGCATACACTTCACTGTTTTTATCATCTTGTGCAACATAGTCGCGAAACAAAACATTAATGCCTTTGTTATGAAAATCTGCAGCGAGATCTACCAACTCTTCAACCGACTTCAAATTATTAATTCGTTTAAGATCTGCATCCAAAGGTTTAAGCCCTTGTTGCTCTATTGACAGTGTATCCATACCACTATAATAAAAGTCTCCTATCTTTTGTTCTACGCCAGTTGTTGCTTTAGCTGCTACCGCATCTTCATTAATCTTTTTAAGTCTTGTATAAATTTCTTCCTCTACCAGGTTGCCAATTCCCCACGAACTTTCCTCTTCAGGTATTGGGGTATTCTTAACCCAATTACCAAGTGCATAATCAAAAAAATCATCACCGGGATTAACGGTAGAATCAATATTCTTAGCTAAGAAATCAGTTTCATTTGTATCGTCTGCGCTAGACTTCGCATTTTCTTTACAGCCTGCAATTACAACCAACAAAGCCAACAACGATAATTGTATATATTTCATTCACAGTATTTAGAGTGTTGAAATTAGCGAATGCAGTATAACGATTGAAATATTTATGAAAAGCGGCGATAGTTTTCTTTTTTGGTAGCCAGCATTAGTAACACAGATGAATCATTCGTTGCGTCGCACAATTGTACTGTAAATACTTTCTCAACATAAGCTTACTCTCTTAGTCAAGCTTTACTTTAAATGTTTTTACATTCTTTATTTGTTACCTTAAGTTGAGCAGCTATATTTAGTGCTACAATTTTTACACATGCCAAAACTTTCTTTTGGATCAAACAAAGAGGTGAGTGATTACCTTGTAAAAAACAAACCGGGTGTTTCTCTTTATCTAACCGGTGTGTTATTTATTACAAACATTATTACGCTTATAACTACCCATCTTGATGCATATATTTTACTCTACCCGCAGGATATTACGAACGTTTTGCTTTGGTATAAATTAGTAACCTACCCTTTATTTGTCGGTGGCTTTTTTGCCTGGTTTCAAAGTGCTCTTGTAATTGTAAGTGCGGGCTATTTTATAGAACCAAAATTTGAAAGAAAAAAAGTATTGTTACTAATTGCTTTATCCAGTGTAATTGGCGGGCTTGCATATGCAATGGCAAACCTTGATGATCCGTTTAATCAGCCTATTGCCTCTCCTACTATGATAACGTGGGGGCTTTCTGCATGTGCAGTTACGCTGATATTAAAGAGAATAAAAACGGCACCACTGATGGAGAAAATTATCGCAGGTCTTTTCCTGCTTTCATTTTTTAACCTTAATCCTTCTGACACTGGCTATTTTCTTGGCCAAGTAAGCGTTATTGTTGTAGGACTTCTGTTTGGTTTATTTCTGGAGGAGAAACTTACCAGGGTAAGTGATATTAGTTTTCTTAACAAACCTCGAATTAAGTAGGCTGATATAAAGGCAAGCAAAAGTTTAATAGTAGTGCAACCGATGAACGTAATGTGACGCAGCTGTAAGTGTTTATTAATTCGGTAATGGAATTTAAAGTTATAATCACTTTTAATTCTATTAGATGAATAAAACAGCATTTGGAGATACGACATTAGAACGGGAACGGATAAAATATTACCTGGCTA
>JAQBNN010000060.1 GCA_028288505.1 Segetibacter sp.
GTTATTTGCCGGAAACCCTACTACAACAAGATCGTTTTTATGTTCCTTCTGTAATTTTTCCAAACCCTCGTACTGTGGAGTGTACCCGCACTTGCTTGCGGTATTAACTACTAATATTTTCTTACCCTTGTATTTTGCAAAATCGATAGTACCCCCTTCAATAGAGGGAACTTTAAACTGGTAGATTGTCTGGCTTTTGTCCATAGTATTTTTTTGACTTGCGTTGCAGGCACCAATGAGAATTATTACCGAAAGCATGATAAAGCGCATATACTTATTTAATTTAAACAACAATATTTTTGCCATATAGTTTACTGCAATTCATAACAACCTATGTCGGGCTTTCCTGTGGCAGCACTTCTTACGTTTCCATCAAGATCAATTGGTACTCCTGCATCAACACCTTTATCTACAGCCGGAGAACTTCTTTTTAAATGGAAATTGAAAACTCTCCTTGCCACATCAACAGAATCGAACTGTGGACTTTGGTTAGCTATTGAAGCAGCATTAAAGGTACCTGCTGCAAGAGCTGTATTGTTTTTAAACTTGTACAATACGTTTTCGAAGCTGGCGCGAAACAAAGCGGTGCCTACTTTACTTATTTTAATTTCGTCCTCAACCAAGCCACCCTGGTCGCCATAAAAAATGCAATTTCTAAAAACAGCATCTAATTGAGCACCTTGATTTTGATCGTTGCCGTTAGTTATAGAAAGAACAGGATTTTTATGGCTAAGGTAATAGTTGCTAAAGCTGGCTACCGTACAATGAGTAAAGTCGTAGCGGCCGCCACTGGTAATCGCAATGTTGATACCGCAATTACTTATTAAACAATTGGTCGCCTTAACGCTGCTGCCACTACTCAGTACTCCTGCATCGTATACATTATCAATTATGCATTGATTAAGAGTCACCTTATAATTACTATTAGTTGAAGGGTCAAGAGTAATAATGCCTTGGTAGGCATTTTTCATAACAGCATAGTTCAAAACATTGTCTTTACTTGTTGAGGTAAAGAATATGCCGGGCCAGCTTCCCGGGTAGTCTTTGTAGCCCTGGTCTAACCGATCTCCCTGGAAGGAAACCTTTGTGCTGTCAAATTTCTCCCCGTTTACCTTAAGCGTTCCGGCAATAATAATTGGGGCATCAGCATGACAAAAGATCCTCGTCCCTTTATTAATTGTAAGTGTAGCATTGTTGTCAACGATAAGTCCACCAAGTATTACAAAAGGAAGATTGTTGTTCCAAGTGCTGTCACGGGTTATTCTGCGGTTCCTTAAAAAGTTAGCGTTTTGCCCGTATGCGTCCAACTGCACAAACTCCTTGTTGCCGTTATATTCGATCCTTATACTATCCTGCACAACGAAAGCCAGGTTTCTTGCATTAGGATTTATAGTTACAGAAACAAATACATAAACGCTATCGTTCGGTTCTACTTCAATATTCGAAACCTCTGTTGCTGAAATTCCATCGACATTCATTCTAAATGAAGACGCAGCACCTCCCATCAAAGCTACTTTGCTTATTCTCAGCTTTCGGTCGTTCTGGTTAAATATTTTAAATGTCTGTGTTACAGAACCAGTCGTAGTAAACACCGTGTCGAAATGAAGTGTATCAGTTGAGGTTGTTAGCAATGCATCTGGGCTATCAGTAAAGCCGGTTTTAGTACAGCCCGTAATTATTGCAACGGATGCAATAAACAGCAATGTAAACAGAGATTTCATTGTTTCAAATGTAGCTAAACATTGCTAAATGGTATAAGCTAAAGTAGCTATGCTAATGATTGTACCGGGTATCTTTAAAATTTCACTGCCGCAAGCTTCAAGTGTTGCTCCAGTAGTTACTACGTCGTCAACTAGTAAGATATGTTTGTTTTGCAGCCTGGCCGGTTCTAACACACTAAATACTCCATCCATATTTTGCCAACGACTTATTCTTCCTTTGTGCGTTTGCGTTTCGGTATAAACCTTTCTTATTACATTCTTATCAATTACTTCCCTCGGCCAAACCGATGCAATTCCATCACATAAAGCTGTTGCCTGGTTATAGCCTCTCTTCTTTTCCTTCCTAGGGTTTAGCGGTAGTGGAACTAACAGGTCTACCTGCTCGTACAAAGGTGAAGTTGCAAGAAAGTTGCCCACCAGTTTTCCCAGGTAGTAGCCGACCTCTTTGTTGCCGCAATATTTAAGTTGTACGATCAAATGCTGCAGTAAGGATTCCTTTGTAAAAAAGTAGGCGGCCGCACCGTTACGAATCGGCAGCCGTCCTGTAAAAATTTGTTCTACGGGGTTTTTGGCCTGCAAAAAGAAGTTGGTTACAGGAAGTTCATTAGTGCAATGAAGGCAAAGGTTGTGCTTGCTGTCCAAAATATCCGTTCCACAACCAACGCAATTGTGCGGAAAGAAGAGGTGAAGTAAATCGCTCCATTTAGGTTTTACTGCTAGCATGTAAGACTAACTTACAAAATGCAAAAGAAATAAGCAATAGCTGCGTCTCAATTGTTTGTACCAGTGCTGCGTTCGGCACTAAAGTACAAGTGAGTGACACAACGATGTTTGGAGAAGTACAAATGCCTGATCAAAAAAACACAACCATTCCCGTTAACCTTTTTGATACCAGCTTCTGTTTTTCATAGCATCATCGTTGCTGTAAGTGTTTATTAATTCGGTAATGGAATTTAAAGTTATAATCACTTTTAATTCTATTAGATGAATAAAACAGCATTTGGAGATACGACATTAGAACGGGAACGGATAAAATATTACCTGGCTA
>JAQBNN010000081.1 GCA_028288505.1 Segetibacter sp.
TCAATATCTTAATCGCTGACGATGATGCAGATGATGTTTCAATGTTAGTAGAAGCCCTTAAGAATATACTACCTTCCTGCAGGTGCTATATTGCAGCGCACGGTATTGCGTGCCTTAACCATGTTAGAACAAATGTTAAGCTAGACCTTGTTTTTCTTGATCTCAATATGCCCCTCAAAAATGGGATTGACTGCCTAAGGGATATGTATAATGAGCGCCTACTTTCTCATACTCCCGTTGTTATCTATTCTACCTCGCTTGATCTTGAGCAAGCTGAAGACGCTTATAAATACGGCGCCCAATTTTATATAGTGAAACCTACTTCTCCTAAAGGCTTGAACAAAATAATCCAGAGAGCAATTACCATTTTAGGAAAGCCAATTGAAGAGAGAGTTGATAAAGCAAATTTTGTTTTAAGAGAAGAAGAAAGCCGGCCTGCCCTGTAGTATAAAGAGCTAGAGCCGACCCGCATTTTGTCTTTTTTCTCTGCCATTTTCTTTCAAAATGTGGCCATTTTTCTGCCATTTTTTCTATCGCCATTTCCGGCCGAAAGCTGTTGCTGTACTACTTGTTAGCAATTAGTTATAACGTTTCTCCCCATTTACTATCGCATAGATTTTGCTACCTATTAGTTGTTAAAAAATAAAAATTTATGAAGCGTTTAATAATTATAATTTTTGCACTTACAATTGCAGCTTCGTCTGAAGCACAAAAAATTAGAGGTGGCAGAGTTTACCAGAGGCCAAGAGTTGTTATGGCCGCACCTATTTATCCTGGATTAGGCTTTGGTTATGGTTTCGGAATGGGTTATAGGTATTCGCCTTTTTACAGTCCTTTTTACGATCCTTTCTACAGATCACCACGCTACGAATTGGAGCCAAAGGAATTACAGCTGCAGGTAGAGGATATTGAGAATGAATACGACTACCGCATTTCTACTACAAGGCGCGACAAAAGTATTTCAGGCAGAGAGAGAAGGCAGAAGATCCGTGACATAAAGCACGGCAGAGACAACGCCATAATTGATGCAAAAAGGAATTACTACAAAAACGAAAGCAAGAGAAGTAATTAGTGTAAAAAGAGTTTGTAAGTGAGTAAGCCCCGCAGAATTGCGGGGCTTTATTTTGCCCTTTTGTTTACCATGCACCTCGCCATGCAAAGAGAAATAAATGTCGGAAATAAAAAAAGGGGAGTTGCTCCCCTTTTCTATAAGTTCCTACTACGATTTATGCAGGCAATTTTCTTGTTACCAGCAATTGTTTTTTATAGCATCATCGTTGCTACGCTCAGTTCATCTAATGGTATAATGGCGGCTGCGGGTTGTTATTCTTAACCTGCTAACAGCCTTCAAAACTTTTAAAACTACTACCTGCGGTCAATTATAATAGTATCCCTAGCATCTCTTCGCAGGCTGTCTCTTAGCCTGCCAAATTTCGACGCTACACTATCTGCCCCTCTTTCAACAGTGCTTTGTAGTTTTTTGCCAACAGAATCGATCTTAGCTTCATTAATTTTAGTTTCGCAACTAAGCAATAAAAAAGTGCCTGCCAGGAAAAAAAGACTTTTTTTCATACTATTTTTTAACCTCATCGTCAATTTTCCTGCCATGTTGTTTGGTAATCAACAAGTTTCACTGCTGGAAGTATTATTAATCCTTGTTTATCTCCGCCTCAAATTTCTTTGTCTTCCTCAGGATACAACAGGATAGCTAACGCTTTTTATACTGTATTTTACATCTTCATCCGATTAGCTTGTTTATGCAGAGACCATACATCGCCTCTTGCCCTCTTGTACAACCCCTCAAATTAAGCTTTCAGGAGGCGCTACCTATTTATAATCTTCCTATTTACTTTTCGTGTACTGTAAAGGTTTATTCGGCCTCGGGTGAATTAAGCTAGCCGAAGAGATTACAAAAAGTACAAGAGTGCGACGCAACGGCTGCTTAATAGAATTACTAAAGCTGGCTACATAAAAAGAATTATCAAAAAATGACGATGCTTAAAAGAACGTTAGTAACAATTGCATTTGGAAGTTTATGTGCAACAGGAAATGCACAAATTAAATGGCCGGCAATTACACAAGAAACAAAGCCTTGGGCAAGATGGTGGTGGGAAGGAAGTGCCGTGGATAAGAAGAACCTGACAGTGAACATGGAGGATTATAAGGCTGCTGGTTTAGGTGGTTTAGAAGTAACGCCGATTTATGGTGTGTATGGTTACGAGAAACAATTCATAGATTTTTTGTCGCCGAAGTGGATGCAAATGTTGGATCATACGATGAAGGAAGGAAAGCGACTGGGCTTAGGAATTGATTTAGCAAACGGTACTGGCTGGCCTTTTGGTGGACCGACAACAACTGAAAAAGATGCCAGCAAAACAGTTGTTTTTAAAAGCTATCAATTAAATGGTGGCGAAGAATTAAAGGATAGGGTTTTTTATAAAGAAGAAGGTTTTATAAGAACGGCTAATAATAAATCGCTTAAAATTGAAAATATAAAACCTGTAGTTCCCGATAATGTAAACTTGCAGGAAATGGCGATAGACCAGGTTAAGTTTCCTAAAGAGTTGCAACTGCAAATATTAATGGCTTACTCGGCAAATGGAACAGCTGTTAACCTTACTGATAAAGTAGATGCAACAGGTAAACTAAATTGGAAAGCACCAGAAGGTTCGTGGACTTTATATGCTTTGTTCCAGGGTTTGCATGGAAAATTTGTAGAGCGTGCTGCACCTGGTGGTGAAGGTTATGCAATAGATCACTTCTCTAAAGAGGCTACAAGAAACTACTTTAAAAAGTTTGACGTGGCATTTAAAGGTTATGATGTTTCAAGCATCAGGGCATTGTTCAACGACTCTTATGAAGTTGATGATGCAAGAGGGCAAAGCAACTGGACACCTACGTTATTTGAAGAGTTTCAAAAGAGAAGAGGATACGACCTTAAGCAACACTTACCTGCCTTGTTTGGTAAAGCAACTGCTGATTTAAACAGTCGTGTTTTATACGATTATCGCACAACTATCAGCGATTTAATACTTGAAGATTTTACACAGGAGTGGAAAAAATGGGGTACAACTAAAGGAGCAGTTATACGTAACCAATCGCATGGTTCTCCGGCTAACCTCTTAGATCTTTATGGTGCAATCGATATTCCTGAAACTGAAGGTGATGACATATTGCGTTACAAGTTTGCTACTTCAGTGTCGCATGTAATGGGTAAGAAGTTTGCTTCATCTGAAAGCGCAACATGGTTAAACGAACACTTCCTTTCTTCGTGGGGTGATGTTAAGAAGACACTTGACCTATTTATGTTGGGCGGCGTTAATCATATCTTTTATCATGGTGTAAACTATTCGCCTAAAGAAGAGCAATGGCCTGGTTGGTTGTTTTATGCTGCAGTTCATTTCCAGCAAACTAACCCTCAGTGGAAAGACTTTCATGCTTTGAATTCATACGTTACCCGTGCTCAATCTTTTTTACAAGCTGGTAAGCCTGATAATGATGTGCTTGTTTATTATCCTTTAGCTGATCGTTATGCTGATCCCGGGAATGCTTTGTTACAGCACTTTGATGGAATGGGAAGAGAGTTTGCAGGAACTGATTTCGAAAAGATATCTACATGGATGATGGAGCATGGTTATGCTTTTGATTTCTTTTCTGATAAGCAATTACAAAACTTTACAAATGCAGGAAAGCAATTGGTAACAGGTGGCAACAACTACCAAACCATACTATTGCCAGCCAATGAATACATCACGGAAAAATCTTTTCAAAAGTTGCTGGATTTGGCAAAGAACGGTGCGACTGTTTTAGTGTATAAAGAGCTTCCAAAAGATGTACCTGGTTTAAATAAGTTAGATGAAAGAAGGGCTTCTTTCAATGCAATGATCAAGCAATTAAACTTTACAGAAAATGGTGGCGTTAAAAAAGCTACCATTGGAAAAGGTGCTTTTATTGTGGCAGATGATATGAGTAGATTGCTTAGAGCAGGTAATGTAAGAATGGAAACTCTACATGAACAAACCATTCATTTTATAAGAAGAAAGAACGTTGATGGTCAAACTTATTTTATAGCAAATCGTGGCAATAAAGAAGTGAACGGATGGATAACTTTAAATGCAAAAGCTGCTTCAGTTGCTATGTTTGATGCAATGACTGCAAAAAGTGGTTTGGCTAATTGGAGACAAGCAAAGAACGGTCAGCTTGAAGTTATGGTTCAATTGAAACCGTTTGAATCGACCATTTTACAACTGTTCAATACAAAGAAAACAGGGAGCAATTACCCTTATATAAAGGCTGGCAATAAAGGCGAAAAGATCAACGGGGATTGGACTGTTTCGTTTGTTAGTGGCGGTCCTGCAATACCTGCAACGCTTACTACAAGTCAATTAGGTTCATGGACCGAGAACGAAGGCGAACAGTATAAATACTTTTCTGGTACTGCTAAGTATGCTATCAATTTTGCTAAACCCCAAACTAAAGCTGCAGCATATAGGTTGGATCTAGGTAAGGTGAACGAGACCGCTGAAGTGATGTTGAACGGTAAGAAAATAGCTACTTTGATCGGCCCTTCTTTCAATGTTGTTCTGCAGGACAAGGATCTTAAAGAGAACAATACTTTAGAAGTGCTTGTATCAAACCTTATGGCGAACAGGATCACCTACATGGATAAAAACGAAATTCCTTGGAAGAAGTTTTACAACATCAACATGTCGGCAAGAAGACCCCAAAATGCAAAGAAAGGGATCTTCGATGCCAGCAATTGGGAACCTTTGCCTTCTGGTTTAACTGGCCCGGTAACTATCACGCCAGTTTCTTATAATATTAAATAATTGTAGTAAGAAGGGGTTACAAACATTTGTTCCCTGGTGTTACATCGTTGCGTCGCATTACGTTCATCTTTTGTGCTACTATTAAACATAGGCTTAACTATACAATGGCTAATAAGATTATTAAACTGTTCCTCTTCACAATTGTTGCTTTAAGTTGTTTTGATTTAGCAGCACAAAAAAACAAGGAACAATTAGCACCTAAGCCTTTATATCGGGATCCTGTTTTTGATGGCGCAGCAGATCCTGTTATCATTTGGAACAACAAGGAGAAGAAGTGGTTTATGTTTTACACCAACCGAAGAGCAACAATGGTTGATACAGGTGGTGTAAAATGGGTTCATGGAACACGAATAGGAATTGCTGAATCAAAAGATGGTGCTAATTGGAAATACAGGGATACTGCAAATATTAATTTTCGTCCAGTACCTGATTACACACATTGGGCTCCTGATGTAATTGAAGACAAAGGAATCTACCACATGTACCTTACATATGTCCCCGGTGTATTTAGTGATTGGAGACATGAAAGAGATATCATTCATTTAACCAGTAAAAACCTTTTTGATTGGAAGTATGAATCAACATTAAAGCTTGCTGCAGAAAGGGTTATAGATGCAAGTGTTTATAAGTTACCTAATGGAAGCTGGAGAATGTGGTACAACAATGAAAGAGATGGAAAGTCTATTTACTTTGCTGACAGTAAGGACCTTTATGATTGGGAGAACAAAGGAAAAGCATTAGGTGATAGAGGAGGAGAAGGTCCAAAAGTTTTCAGGTGGAAAAATAAGTATTGGATGATTGTAGATAATTGGGCCGGCATGGGTATTTACTCAAGTGAAGATCTTACAAATTGGAAACGCCAGCCTAAACGAATTTTAGAAGAACCAGGAACCGGCGCGGAAGATGCAGCAATTGGTGGACATTGTGATGTGGTTGTTAACGGTGACAGGGCATTTGTTTATTACTTCACTCACCCAGGAAGAGTAAAAGGAAATCCAGCACCTCCACAATCAGTTGAAGCAAGAAGAAGTTTAATACAAGTGGCTGAACTCGACTATAAAGATGGAGAGATTACTTGCAATAGAAACAAGCCGGTCTATTTGAGTTTAAAGAAACCACGGAAATTGAAGAGGAATTAAAGTACAGTTTTGTGCTTAGTAAAGAAAATTTAGTACAAGAGTGCGACGCAACGATGATTAATAGTAGTACAAATGCTTAGTACATAAAAAGAAAAAATTATAGTAGGAAATGGATATGAAAAAAGGTTTACTGCTTGCTTTAACTGTTGTTGCATTTGCAAATGCATTTGCACAAACAAAAGAGATAAAATATTTAAGCGGAACTGATAGCAAGAACACGGTTGCATGGGATTTCTTTTGCACTGGTGGGCGCAATGCAGGCTATTGGACAAAAATACAAGTGCCCTCGCAGTGGGAGCAACAAGGCTTTGGTAGTTATAACTACGGCCGCGACTATAAAACCAACGGAAGAAATGCAAGGTTTGCAGATGAGAAAGGAATGTACAAAACCTCTTTCAACGTGCCTGCCGCATGGAAAGGCAAAGATGTTTTTATAGTGTTTGAAGGATCGATGACAGACACTGAGGTTAAGATCAATGGTAAGTCAGCAGGTGATGTTCACCAGGGCGCTTTCTATCGTTTTAAGTACAACATAAGTGATAAGCTGAAGTTCGGTGCTGCAAATCAATTTGAAGCAACGGTAAGTAAGATGAGCGCTGATGCAAGTGTAAACAATGCAGAGCGCCTTGCTGACTATTGGGTTTTTGGAGGAATATTCCGCCCTGTATATTTAGAAGCAGTACCTAAAGAACATATTGAATACACTGCAATAAATGCAAAAGCTGATGGAAGTTTTGCTATGCAAGTTGCGTTGAAAGGAATGAAAGGTGCAGGCAGTGTTGTAGCAGATATTGTTGATTCAAAAGGTAAGACAGTAGCTACTGCAACAGGTAAAATAAATAAGAATGACTCATTGGTTGTTTTAAGTACAAAAGTGAACAATGTTTTACAATGGACTTCTGAAACGCCTAATCTATATAAGGTAAATGTATCATTACGAGATGCTGCAAAAACGCTTTATAAAACAACTGAAAAGTTTGGTTTTAGAACTATTGAAGTAAGACAAGGAGATGGTATTTACATTAACGGTGTGCAAGTAAAAATGAAAGGCGTTAATCGTCATGTATGGTGGCCCGAGACTGGTCGTGCAGTTAATCCTGAGGTTGATATGCTGGATATGCAATTGCTGAAAGAGATGAACATGAACGCTGTTCGTTGCTCACATTATCCTCCTGATCTAAATTTTTTGAACCTGTGTGACTCGATGGGATTATATGTGTTAGATGAGTTAGCTGGTTGGCAAAAAGCATATAGCACAAAAGCCGGTGCACCAATTGTAAAAGAGTTGGTTTTAAGAGATGTAAATCATCCAAGCATCATCTTTTGGGATAATGGCAACGAAGGTGGCACCAACAAAGAATTAGACGATGATTTTCATATTTGGGATTTTAGTAAGCGGCCTGTAATTCATCCGCACCACAGGCCCGGTAATGCTTTCAGTGGTATAGATTGTAATCACTACGAAGATTATTACAGCACTCAAAAGATCTTAAATGATAGCTTGATTTACATGCCGACAGAATTCCTGCATGCGCAAGATGACGGTGGTGCAGGTGCTGCAATGCACGATTTCTGGGAGTTACATTGGAAGAGCAAAAAGAGTGGTGGTGGCTTTATCTGGGCAATGGTTGATGAAGGAATTGTAAGAACTGATTTTAATAATGTTATTGATGCGAACGGATTAAATGCTAATGATGGAATCTTAGGTCCACACCGTGAAAAAGAAGGCAGCTTCTTTGCATTAAGAGAGATATTTTCTCCAATAAAAATCTGGATGAAAGAATTACCTGCTGGCTTTAATGGTAGAATAGAAGTTGAGAACCGTTATCACTTTACCAACATTAATCAATGCAGTTTTCAATGGGCTTTCGTTAATTTCCGTAAGCCTAACGATGCATTAGCTGGTTACACTGTTCAGAAGAAAGGCAATGCTGTTACTTCTTCAATTGTTCCGGGATCTACTGGTCTAATTTCAATGGCTGTTCCAACTGATTATAAAAATTACGATGCTCTTGTTTTGGTTGCTCTCGACCCAAACAAGAAAGAAGTGTACAAGTGGACGTGGAAAGTAAAGACCAACGACCAATTATTAGATGGCGTAATTGCAATGAACGACAGTGCTACATATCTCACGGAAACTGATACAACCTATACATTAAGAGGGAGTGAAGTGTCTATCTTCCTAAACAAAAAGACAGGAATGTTAGCAGGCACCAAGCACACAATGATGGATAACTTATCGTTTACAAAAGGCCCCGTGGTAACGCAGGGAACTTCAACCCTTACAGGCAGCCGAACTTTTAAAGAGGGCAATAGCAACGTTGTTGAATTTACTTATGACGGAGCTTTAAAATTTGCCCGTTGGAAGATGTTTGGAAGTGGTTGGGTAAGCCTTGAGTACGAGTATGCTCTTGAGGGTTCGTTTCCTTTTGCTGGTGTAAGTTTCAGTTATCCTGAAAATTATGTGTTAGGTGCAAAGTGGTTAGGTAAAGGCCCTTATCGCCAGTGGAAGAACAGAACTGGAGGCACGCCGATTGGTGTTTGGCAGAACCTCTATAACAATACACACACCGGGTACCAGCCCGCTGTTTATCCTGAGTTCAAGGGGTATTATGGTGATATAAGTTGGATGGAATTCAACACAGTTGAGGGTAGGTTTTATGTTGCCAGCAAAGACACCGGTTTATATGTAAGGCTTTTTAATTTTCATGGCCTTTCATCTGCCACTCGTCCTCATCCTGAGTTGCCAAGTGGTGATATTTCATTCCTTGATGCCATTCCACCAATAGGTACAAAGCTGGCATTAGGTCTTACTACTAACACTCGTGTTTACGGACCGCAGAGCGAGTTAAATCACATCAACGGTTCAAAGAAGCGTACGTTGTATTTCTATTTTGGGTTGCCAAAAACAACCAATAGCAAAGAGCAGTATAGCAGGCCTGAGATTGATAACGTATTTTAAGGTAAAAAGTAAAAATTTCAAAGTAAAAAGCTGCACTGTGTTTAAGTGCAGCTCAATTTGAATTAAGAGTTTTTGTACTTAGCTAATTGCTCTATTAAGCTTTGCTTGCGTCGCACTCTTGTACATTTTATCATTAATCAGCAAGTGAAAACTTTGCACAAGCTGTGCATCAACGATGAGTAAAATTGACCTAAAACCTAGCTTTGCTTACCTTACCGCCTTGGTGTCTTATTGGCTCTTTTTTTTGACTTTTGACTTTTTAATTTGACTTATACTATGCCCGAAAGCCTTTACATAACCATCCATCACCAGCAGATGCAGGAAAAGTTCGCAGCTATCTTGCTAAGCAATGGCTTTGATGATGAGAAGGCAAAAAGGTGCGCAGAAGTATTTACTACAAACAGTGTTGAAGGGGTATATACACATGGTGTAAATCGTTTTCCGCGTTTTGTAGAATACATACAAAAAGGCTATGTAAAACCACCTGCATCGCCAACAGTTCAACATAGGTTTGGCGCAATAGAACAATGGAATGGTAACCTTGCTCCTGGCCCTTTAAATGCAATTGACGCTACTGAAAGAGCAATGCAGTTAAGCTCAACTAACGGTATTGGTTGTGTAGCATTAGCCAACACTAATCATTGGATGCGTGGTGGCTACTATGGTTGGCAAGCAGCAAAAAAAGGATATGTTTTCATCGGCTGGACAAACACCATCGGTATCATGCCAACATGGAATGCTGTAGATAGTAAACTCGGTAACAATCCCTTTGTTATCGCTATTCCTCATGAAGATGAAGCTATTGTTTTAGATATGGCAATGTCTCAATTCTCTTATGGAGCAATGGAGCTTGCAGAAATGAAAGAGGAAAATCTGTCAGTTGCCGGAGGTTATGATAGTGCTGGTAGCTTAACTAATAATCCAACTGCAATTCTGCAATCAAGAAGACCGTTGCCAATAGGTTATTGGAAAGGTGCTGGACTAAGTTTATTGCTTGATCTACTTGCAACAATTCTATCTGCCGGCATTTCTACAAGTGAAGTATCAAAGGGTAATGTTGAGTATGGTGTATCACAAGTTTTTATTGCAATAGATCTAAGCAAGCTTTCCAATCATTCTACCATTTCCGCTACAATAAAAACTATCCTTGATGATTATAAAAGTTCAATACCTGTTGATGGAAAATCTGAAGTGAGATACCCGGGAGAACGAATATTAGCCACAAGAAATAGAAATTTAAAAGAAGGTATTCCTGTACTTAAAACAGTTTGGGAACAAGTATTAAACCTATAAAAACAAATAACGGTTGATGAAGAAGTTGTTGATACTATGCTCACTTATTATCGCGGTTGCAATTACCAGCAATGCACAAGCAACGGAAAATAAAGATAGCGTGTATATGTTTTGTTACTTTAAAGCAAGCGGCGATGGACTGCATTATGCCTACAGTAAGGATGGATATAACTGGCTTCCCTTATTTAATGACAGCCCTATATTAAAGCCTACAGTAAGCAAAGACAAACTTTTTCGTGACCCTTGTATTATTAAAGGAAAGGATGGCCAATACCATATGGTTTGGACAGTAAGCTGGAATGACAGAGGCATCGGTTATGCGTCGTCGAAAGACCTGCTGCACTGGAGTGAACAAAAGTATATACCAGTAATGGAATATGAAGATTCAGCAAAAAACTCTTGGGCTCCTGAAATTACCTTCGATGGCAAACGTACTTACATGATCTATTGGGCCAGTACTATTAAAGGTCGCTTCCCACAAATAGATACCTCTGCTGAAGGTCTCGCCAACAACCATCGTATTTATTATACAACTACAAAGAATTTCAAGAAGTTTAAGAAGACAAAGTTGTTGTATGATCCGGCATTCAGTGTTATAGATGCAACGATTGTAAAGGATAATAAACGGTACATTATGTTTTTAAAGAACGAAACAAAAGCGCCGGCTCAAAAGAATTTACGGATAGCGTACAGCGATAAATTAACTGGCCCTTATACATCAGATAATAAAATTATAACGGGGAAATACTGGGCTGAAGGTCCAACCGCTTTACGGATAGAAGGTAAATGGATCGTTTATTTTGATAAGTACCGGGACCACCAATATGGGGCAGTTGAATCGACTGATCTAGTTAATTGGACTGATGTTTCTACTAATGTAAAATTCCCTAAAGGCATAAGGCATGGAAGTGCTTTCTCCGTTAGCCAGGAAGAATTCGATAAGCTCGTTTCTGATATCAGGAAGTGATCTTTCCATAGTATAAGAAGTTATGGAAGCTTGTACATCTATCTACAATATCATTCACCGATATTCAGGATGCAACAGGACGGCTATACATTAGGGTAAAATTATCTTACCTTTTCTAAACGATGCCTGTCCATGAACCAAACTCTCGTACGTTCTGTTTTTACTATCTTTTTTGCAGTAACACTTGTAGTTACCACTGCAACAATTAAGCTTCCTGCGCTTATTGCTGATAATATGGTGCTGCAGCAAAATACCAAAGCTGCATTGTGGGGCTGGGCTAATCCGGGGGAAGTTGTAAACATTACAACAAGCTGGAATGACAAAACAATTTCAGTTACTACTGATTCAAATGGAAAGTGGATCAGTTACGTTAACACTGCAAAAGCTGGTGGTCCTTATACAATAAATTTTAAAGGCGCTAATAACATAACTGTTGGCAATGTTTTATTAGGTGAAGTTTGGTTGGCATCAGGGCAATCGAACATGGAATTTTTCATGGCAAAAACGAGGAGTTCGTCTTATACCGGTGTTCTTAATTACGAGCAGGAAATTAAGGAAGCTAACTACCCTTTAATTCGCCAAATTGATGTTGCTAATAAAAATGCTGCGGAACCTCAGAAAGATTTTAAAGGTGATTGGAAAGTATGCACCCCTGCAACAGCAGATACTTTTTCGGCAGTAGCTTTTTACTTTGCAAAAGAAGTTCATAAAGCAACAGGTTTTCCAATAGGTATCATCAACTCAACATGGGGGGGAACTGCAGCTGAATCGTGGACGAAACAAGAAGTACTTGAAAGTGAAGCTGATTTCAAAGTGTTAGTCGATAAGTACAATGAAGCCGTTCAAGCTTATCCTAAAGTACTTGCTGATTACAATGCAGCCCTGGAAAAATGGAAAGATGATACAACAAAATTAAAACCTACTCCACCTGTAAAGCCTAATAATGATAAAGCCCCTTATCGTTTGTACAATGCAATGATTGCTCCTCTAATTCCTTACACCCTAAAAGGCGTTATTTGGTACCAGGGCGAAAATAATGCACCAAGAGCTTATCAATACAGGAAGCTTTTTCCAGCAATGATTGCTAACTGGCGAAGTGATTTTAAAAATCCTAACCTTCCTTTTTACTTTGTTCAAATCTCTCCGCATCGCAGCCAGAATCCTGAAATAAGAGAAGCTCAGTTACTAACTTATAGAAATGTAAAGAACACAGGGATTGTGGTTACAACCGATAACGGAGATGAAAAAGACATTCACCCAAGAAATAAAAAATTAGTAGGTGAACGATTAAGTTTATGGGCTTTACATGATTTGTATGGTCAGAAGAAATTGACCTACTCGGGTCCTTTATATAAGAGCATCAAGGTTGAAGGAAATAAAATTGTACTAAGCTTTGATAATGTAGGGTCAGGTTTAATGCCAAAAGGTGGAGAGTTAACTGAATTTACAATTGCTGGAGAAGATCAGAAATTTGTTACTGCCAAAGCAGTTATACAAGGTAACAAAGTAGTTGTAACAAGTGACCCAATCACAAAACCTGTTGCTGTTCGTTTTGCCTGGTCAAATGGTCCTAATCCTAATTTTTATAATAAAGAAGGATTACCTGCATCTCCATTTAGGACTGATAATTGGAAAGGGGCAACCGAAGGAAGGAATTTTTAGGCTATCACGGGAAGGGAAAAGAGAGCCACAGCCCTAAAGGGAGAAGAGAGATAAATGTACTTAAAACATAACTTGATGAAAAGACTTTTGAAAATTATTAGCGTCCTTTTTTTTGCATGCTTTCTGTTGATGAGTTTTTTTGCGTGTACTTCTTCATTAAAAGTTGACCAGGAGCTAACAACTAAATCAAAAGAGCCAGCAATGGCTTGGGTGAAAAAAGTTGGTGCAAGAAAAGCCCCTAAAAGCACAACTGTTTTTTTAGTGAATGACTTTGGTGCAACTAATGATGGTAAAACATTAGCTACTCCTTTCATACAAAGAGCAATAGATGATTGTGCAAAGAAAGGTGGTGGCATTGTAACCTTTAAACCTGGTACATACTTAATGGGTTCTATCTTTTTAAAAAGCAATGTTCATCTAAGAATTGATGAAGGTGTTTTATTAAGAGGTAGTACAAGCTTTGATGATTATCCTGAAATTGATACACGTATTGCTGGTATTGAAATGAGATGGCCGGCAGCTCTGATTAATATTATAGATCAAAAAAATGTAGCTGTTACCGGTAAAGGTAAAGTTGATGCACAAGGAAAATTTTGCTGGGATAAATATTGGGCCATGCGCAAAGAATATGAACCAAAAGGCCTTCGCTGGATAGTTGATTACGATGCAAAACGTGTACGTACTTTCCTGGTTCAATCAAGTGAAGATGTTACTTTAAAAGGACTTACTTTTTCAAATGCAGGCTTTTGGACGATACAACTTTTATATTCGAAGTACTTAACAGTTGATGGAGTTACTGTAAGAAATAATGAAGATGGTCATGGACCAAGCACTGATGGAATTGACGTTGACAGTTCATCATGGGTGTTGATTGAGAATTGCGATATTGATTGCAATGATGACGACTTCTGCTTGAAGGCTGGTCGTGATTGGGATGGCCTTCGCGTTAATCGTCCTACAGAATACGTGGTGATACGTAAATGCATTGCACGTAAAGGTGGAGGCTTGCTGACTCTAGGTAGTGAAACCTCCGGAGGTATAAGGCATGTACTAGCAACTGATTTGGTTGCAAAAGGAACCGGCAACGGTTTTCACATAAAATCTGCAACAACACGTGGTGGGGTAGTAGAAGATATACATTTTGAAAACGTAACAATGGATAGTGTTGGTAATGCATTTATGTATACCATGAATTGGAATCCTACTTACAGTTATTCATCACTACCTAAGGGTTATAATCCTGATAGTATTCCTTCACATTGGAAGGTGATGTTGAACAAGGTAGAGCCCGCCGAAAAAGGTATTCCTAAGTTTAAAGACATTTATGTAAACAATGTAGTTGTAAAGCAATCAAGGAAAGCAATTAATGCTGGCGGACTTGAAAACTCTACTCTGCAAAATTTCAACTTCAGTAATGTAACTATATCAACGGCTAACGCAGGTGAGCTAAGCTTTGGCGAGAATTGGAAGTTTACAAACGTTGCCATTAAAGCAAGTGATAACAGTAAAGTGAGTGTGAAAAATTCGAAGGGTGTATCGTTGTAGTTTTTTTTTATGAAACAATAATACATAGCGACAGAGAGTTGCTTAAAAAGTGCAATCAGGCTGAGTTAAATAATGATTCTTTTGAGCCCAACTTTATGGCTACTATAAAGCTTTACTTGCGTCGCACTCTTGTACTGTTGTTTCAGTATTCAACAAGGAAGCATAAAAGCTGTGGTAACAAAATCTAAAACAGCCCTCCGTGTAACTCTGTTTCTCCCTGCCTCTGCGGTTCAAAAAGAGGATGAGTAGAGAGAAGCGGTACAAGAGTGCGACGCAACGATGACCAATATGATTACAAATGCTGGTCACCAAAAAAGATAACTATAAAAATTAAACGAGATGAGGATAAAGCTTTTGGTTTGTTTGTTATTTACTGCAACAACAACCGTCGCATTTGCACAACGACAAATGGAAAATCTTGATAGGGGAGTTGTGGCTGTAAGAGATGCGAACGGTAAAACATTTGTTAGCTGGCGCCTGCTTGGAACTGAACCAACTGATCTTGCCTTTAATGTATATCGTGCTTTAGACGACAAAGCTGAAAAGCTGAATAAAGAGCCGATTACTAAAACAACTAATTACTTGGATGTGACTGCTGACACAGCAGTTTCTTATAGTTATTATGTTACTACTGTTATAAAAGGAACGGAGAGCTCAGCGGAAAGTTTTACAATTAAAGCAGGTAGCAATCCATATTTTTCTATCCCTCTACAAACACCAGAAGGGTACTCGGCTAACGATGGATCTGTTGGAGATTTGGATGGAGATGGCGAGTATGAAATAGTAATTCATATGGCTGGAAGAGGGCGTGATAACAGCCAGGCTGGCGAAACTGATCCTCCAATTTTCCATGCTTATAAAATGGATGGTACTTTGCTTTGGAGTATTAACCTTGGTAAAAATATTCGTGAGGGTGCACACTACACGCAGTTTATGGTGTACGATTTAGATGGAGATGGAAAGGCTGAAGTGGCTATGAAAACCGCTGATGGAACAACGGATTATAAAGGTAAAATAATTGGGGATGGTTCTAAAGATTGGCGCAATGAACGCGGTTATATTTTAGCCGGTCCAGAGTACCTAACTGTATTTAATGGCCTTACCGGTGAAGCATTAGCAACTACTGATTTTATTCCTGCACGCCATGGTAAATTAAATCCTACAACAGAAGAATTGAAAGATGTTTGGGGCGATGGTTACGGTAATCGTATGGATCGATTTCTTGCTGCTGTTGCTTACTTAGATGGTAAAACGCCCAGCTTAATAATGACACGTGGTTATTACACTCGCTCTGTTTTAACTGCATGGAATTATAAGGATGGAAAGATCACAAAGCAATGGACTTTTGATAGCGATGATCCAACTAATCTCGCAAACAGAAAGTATCGCGGACAAGGCAATCATAACTTAACTGTTGCCGATGTTGATGCTGATGGTAAAGATGAAATTGTTTTTGGTGCTATGACGATTGACGATAATGGGAAAGGTTTGTATTCAACAGGACTTGGTCATGGAGATGCATTGCATGTTACTGATCTTGATCCATCACGTCCTGGCCTTGAGGTGTTTGATATACAGGAACACTTTGGAGATGCAGGTGCAAACTTTCGCGATGCAAGAACTGGTGAACTGATCTGGAAGAAAGCTTCAGTGCAAGCAGGTGATGATGGTGAAGGTCCCGGCCGTGGTTTATCTCTTGATATTGATCCTCGTTATCCTGGTGCTGAAAGTTGGGTTTTTGGTGCAGGCATTACCGGCTTGTTCGACGCAAAAGGAAATGTGATTACAACTAAAACGCCTCCTTCCTGCAACTTCGGTATCTTTTGGGATGGAGATGTTTTAAGTGAGTTGTTAAGTGGAACAAGCATTGACAAGTATGATTATGAAAACACTTCAACAAAGCGTTTATTAAATGCTGCAGACTACAATTGCAGAAGTAACAACGGTACAAAAGCCAACCCTGTTTTATCTGCTGATATTTTAGGTGACTGGCGCGAGGAAGTGATTTACAAAACTGCCGACAATAAAGAATTGCGCATATTCACTACAAGCATTCCTACTGATAAAAAGTTTTATACGTTAATGCACGATCCGCAATATCGCTTAAGTATCGCATGGCAAAACGTTGCTTACAACCAGCCTCCCCACACAAGTTTTCAAATAGGAGATGGAATGAAAGATCCACCGAAACCTAACATTGTTTTGGTAAAAGCTAAATAAGGTTAAGCAGATTTTGTTACAGGCTTTTGTAACACCTATTAAGCATTTGTTGCGTCGCATTACATTCATAGGTAGTAATTTTAATTGGGCTTTTATTATGGAGTATTCATAGCTGATTTAAACGCTTAATATATACCGAAACCGGAGCTCAAACAGGGCGTTGCCTTTGAACTGAGCGTAGCAACGATGACGCTATAGAAACAAACGCTGGTAACAAAAAAATTAAATACATTCATTCAAATATTCTAATGTGAGGCAGTTAGTAAGAAAGTTTTCAAACATATTTTTAATTGCAGCGCTTTTAGTGCTCTCATCGTTTACAGTTTTGTTGTTGCAGGATAAAAAGCCAACGCTGTACCTGATTGGCGACTCAACGGTACGCAACAGCAACAAGGAGCAATGGGGCTGGGGTACTTTAATTAGTGAGCATTTTGATACGACAAAAATCAATGTAAATAACCAGGCAATGGCAGGTCGTAGCTCACGCAGTTATACCAACGAAATGCGTTGGGCAAAAGTTGATTCGTTATTGAAGTGGGGAGATTTTGTACTAATTCAATTTGGCCATAATGATGGATCTTATCCTGATACCACAGCAAAAAATAGAGGAACCTTAAAAGGTACAGGAGAAGAAACAGTCGATCTTGCATGGTCGAATGGCAAGAAGGAAACAGTGCATACATACGGCTGGTACATAAGGCAATTTGTAAGAAGTGCAAAAGCAAAAGGAGCTACGCCAATTGTATTATCAATGATACCAAGAAACATTTGGAAAGATGGTAAAGTGCCTCGTGCAAATAATGATATGGGAAAGTGGGCAAAGGAAGTTGCAGCGCAGGAAGGCGTTGCTTTTATTGATCTTAACGCAATAACTGCAGACAAGTATGATACATGGGGAGCAGAAAAAGTAACGGAATTATTTTATGGAGATCATACACACACCAACAAAGAAGGAGCAATCGTAAACGCAGCATCAGTAGTTGAAGGGATCAGGCAAAATCCTAAAATCGGATTGAATAAATACTTACTTAAAAAGTAAAGGCATGACCAATACTAATAAACCAATAAACAAATTAAATAATTAACGAAGTATGAAAAGAACTTGGTTATACCCTCTAATAATTGTGCTTGCCGGCTGTGCTGCAGGAAAAGTTTTATCTGGTAAGAAACCTGTGTTTTATATTATTGGAGACTCTACTGTTCGCAACGGCGATGGAAGTGGCAAGAACCAGCAGTGGGGTTGGGGCAGCTTTATTGATCGGTACTTTGATACTACAAAAATAAGTATACAAAACCATGCGATAGGTGGACGAAGCAGTCGCACATTTCTTACTGAAGGACGTTGGGATAAGATCTTCAACAACCTGAAAGAAGGTGACTATGTCATCATGCAATTTGGCCATAACGATAGTGGCCCGCTTGATGATACTGCACGTGCAAGAGGAACGCTTAAGGGTATCACTGATGATTTTAAAAGCATCTACAATCCCATCACTAAAAAGCAGGAAGTGGTGTACACTTACGGTTGGTACCTTAGGAAATTTGTTGCTAATACAAGATCGAAAGGTGGTATCCCAATCGTGTGCTCACCCATCCCACGCAACGATTGGAAAGATAGTAAAGTAGTTCGCTCTGCTGATAGTTATGCAAAGTGGGCCAAAGATGTTGCAAGAGAAGAAGGCGCATTATTTATTGACCTTAATGAATTTGTAGCAACAAAGTACGAATCAATGGGAGCTGATGCAGTAAAGCCTTTCTTTCCGGTAGATCATACACATACAAATTTAGAAGGCGCAAAACTAAACGCTGAGATTGTGGTGAATGCTTTAAAAGAGTTGAAGCCTAAAAAGCTGGATAAATATTTTAAACAATAAATTCTATACTTTAAAAAAACAAGATCAATGAACATCACACAATCATTTATTAAAGCAACTGGGAAGTCCACTTTAATTTTATCAGCCCTTGCGTTAACTACTATTTCTGCTATTGCTGCAATTAAATATGCCAATGCAAATTTTAGTGGTGACTATACATTAAACGAGGGTAAGAGTACTTTAGGACAGTTTGGTGCAAGAATGTCTGCAAAGAAATTAAAGGTAGACGGGCAAGCCGAAAGTATGACCGTAACCCGCACTATTACTGGGCAAAATGGTGATAATACTACAACCGAGAAACTAACTTTTGATGGCAAGCCATCAGAGAGCACCGTGTTTGGCAATAACAAAAAATATTCTACTGCTAAGTGGTCAGAAGATGGTCAAACGTTAACCGTTAATTCTAGCATGACCTTCGAAAGAAACGGCGAGAAGATGGAGTTTAAAGCAACCGAAGTGTGGAAGCTTGCTGAAGATGGTAAAACGTTGACTATCGAAACCACATCTACATCTTCAAGAGGTACGAATACGACGAAGCTTGTTTACGATAAAGCGACTAAGTAAAAAAGTAGGAATTATTGGGTTGCCAGCAGAAGTTTATAAATTTAACTTCCGTTGCGTCGCACTCTTGTACTGTATCGTTTTATTCTGCTTTATTTTCCTCTTTTTGTATTGCTTCCATCATGCGACACAGTAAAACAAATATGGGTTCATTAACTAAAAGCAACAAAGGGTATTATTCAATTCTTTGTTGCTTTTTATTGTTCACAATAGGTGTGAGTGCCCAATTGAAAATTAATCGGCAAGCATTGGTATCAAGACATAATGTTTACAATACTAATGTCGATTCTTTGTCATCCTTATCAGTTGGCAATGGTCGGTTCGCCTTCACTGTTGATGTTACCAGTCTTCAATCTTTTCCACACGTTTATGCTAAAGGCGTACCACTCTCTAAGCAAAGCGAGTGGGGCTGGCATAGCTTTATAGATACTGTCGGTTATAAAAGAGAACCTGCTTTAAAGACTTACAACCTTAACGGCCGTAATGTAACTTATGCCGTTCAATCAAACTCACCAGACAGCACTAAATCCGCAGCTAATTGGTTTCGTCAAAACCCTCATACACTTCTAGGCAACCTTGGCTTTCAAATATTGAAGAAGGATAGCACAGCCGCCACAATCAACGATATCAAAAATATTAGTAAACAACTCAACTTATGGCCATGTGAAATCACCAGTCGATTTACTGTTGATAGCATTCCTGTTGTTTCGGCAATTGTTTTTTATAGCAGCAACACAAATATTCTTACAACTTATAACTACACCTATAACTGAAACCATTATGAAAAGAACGCTCTGCTATTTATTTTTCCTGCTGTTGGCTAACGCTTCTATAGCCCAAAACACAATTGTACTGGGTGAAGATTCTGTAACCCATAAGATTGACAGGAACATTTATGGACATTTTGCTGAACACCTAGGAAAGTGTATTTATGAAGGTTTTTACGTAGGTGAAAGGAATAAAAAAATTCCTAATACCAATGGTGTTCGCAACGATGTTGTTGCAGCTTTGAAGAAACTAAAGATCCCAAACCTCCGTTGGCCTGGGGGATGCTTTGCAGATACTTATCATTGGAAGGATGGCATTGGCCCCAAAGACAAGAGGCCTACAATTGTAAACGCCTGGTGGGGTGGAGTAACAGAAGACAACAGCTTTGGTACCCACGATTTCTTAAATATGTGTGAATTGCTTGGTGCCGAGCCGTATTTAGCTGCTAACATTGGTACGGGTACTCCACAAGAGTTGATTGATTGGGTTCAGTATGTAAGTTTTGCAGGCGAAAGCCCCATGAGTAAACTGCGTAGACAAAACGGCCGCGATAAACCCTGGAATGTGCGCTTTTGGGGCGTTGGTAACGAAGCATGGGGCTGCGGTGGAAATATGCGTCCTGAGTATTACGCAGATGAATATCGCAAGTACGCCACCTTTATGACCGGATGGTCTAACAGTAATAAAATTTACCGCATAGCTGCCGGTGCAAACTCTGCTAATTACAATTGGACGGAAACCTTACTAAAAGTTATTCCTAATGAAATGATTGAAGGAATAGGCTTACATCATTATGCTGTTATCGATTGGAGCAAGAAAGGTTCTGCTACAGATTTTACCGAGCAGGAATACTTTACCACTATGAAGCGTGCATTGCAAATGGACGAGATAATAACAAAGAACGAAGCTTTAATGGATAAGTACGACCGCAAGCAAAAGATCGGGTTAATAGTAGATGAGTGGGGCGGATGGTACGAAGTTGAGCCAGGAACTAACCCGGGTTTTCTATACCAGCAAAACACCATGCGAGATGCAATGATTGCAGGAACAACTTTAGATATCTTCAACAACCATAGTAGGCGTGTTCGCATGGCCAACCTTGCACAAACCATTAATGTACTGCAAGCTGTAATTCTTACCGACCAGGAGAAGATGATCTTAACGCCAACCTATCACGTTATGGAAATGTACAAGGTACACCAGGACGCAAGGTTTATCCCGATAACACTAAAGTCTGATGATTATGTAAATGGCAAAGAAAAGCTGCCCGCCGTTTCAGCGTCTGCTTCAAAAGATAGTCTTGGCCTTACGCATATTTCGCTGGTAAACATAGATCCTAATAAGAGCCATACGGTTACAATTGATGTAACTAAATACAAGCTAAATAATGTTACAGGCCGCTTGTTAACGTCAGAAAATGTGAATGATCACAACACATTTCTAAACCCAAATAGGGTGGCCCCAACAGTGTTTGCCGGTGCTTCGTTAAAGGCAAATACTTTAACCGTTAAGCTTCCTCCAATAGCGGTGGTTGTACTCGAGCTGAAATAATAATAGTGGTGATCGCATACCTTTTTCAAACCTTTTAATAATATTACTAATGTTGGTAACATAAAGATTCTTTTAATAATCAGGACGCTACAGGATGATCGAGAAACTTTTTAATACTAACATAGCGCTCCCGATTATCACTTCTATAATCAATGCTTGTATATGAAATGTAGAAACATCTCAATTATTTATTCAATAATAGTTATCTCGTTACTTAGCTGTACTGCCCAACGCCTACCCAAAAAAAATGAAGTATTGGCAACCCTTCGCCATACCAACCAGTACTTCATGAACAAATGGCCCGATGCAGGCAAATCAATTATAACCAACAGGGAAAGACCTAGCAACATTTGGACACGTGGTGTGTATTACGAAGGGTTGATGGCACTGTACACAATAGATAAAAAAAAGGCCTATTATGATTACGCAGTGCAATGGGGCGAGAAGCATAAGTGGGGTATGAGAAGCGGCCCAACAACAAGAAACGCCGATGACCAGACATGCGGGCAAACCTATATTGATCTTTATTTGATTGATAAGAAGCCCGAAAGAATTAAGGACATCAAGACATCGATCGACTTGATGGTTAAGAGTGACAAAAGTGATGACTGGAACTGGATTGATGCGTTACAAATGGCAATGCCTGTGTTTGTAAGATTAGGCGTGTTGTATAACGATACCAGTTACTATAGAAAGATGTACGACCTCTACAGCTTCACTAAGTATAAACACGGCGGCAACGGTTTGTATAATGCAAAGGACAAACTGTGGTGGAGAGATAAAGATTTTGTACCGCCATACAAAGAGCCTAATGGTGAGGATTGTTATTGGAGCCGTGGCAATGGTTGGGTAGTAGCCGCTTTGGTAAGAACGCTTGATATGTTACCTAAAACAGATCCTCATTACAACGAATATTTGCAGGACTACAAAGATCTTTGTGCTGCACTGGTACCCATACAACGCCAAGATGGATTATGGAACGTAAGTCTGCACGATCCTAATAACTTTGGTGGTAAGGAAATTACAGGAACAGCTTTGTTTACTTACGCTTTCGCCTGGGGCATCAACAACGGCATACTCGATAAAAAAACCTACAAGCCTATTATAACAAAAGCATGGAATGCGATGGTTACAGATGCGGTACATAAAGATGGTTTCTTAGGCTATGTTCAAGGTACTGGTAAAGAGCCCAAGGATGGACAGCCCGTTACCTACACTAGCAAGCCCGATTTTGAAGATTATGGTTTAGGTTGTTTTCTGCTGGCTGGTTCGGAGGTTTACGAGATGAAGTAAAATTTGGTTCTACTTATTCGGAAGTAAGGGAGTTGCTAATTATTGGAACTACACTTACTCCTTTCAATAGAATTACTGAAAGTACAAGAGTGCGACGCAACGGCTGTTCAAAGCAGGTGAAAAAGTTGGGTCCATAAAAAAAATTGTTAGAGAATTTTGGTTACTAGCAAAAGAGCATCAATCAACATAGTTGTGTCACTCACTTGTAGTTGTAAAACAATTTTGAGCTTTCTTTAATGAAAAAAATTATAGTCCTTTTTCTTTTAGCAATTACTAACCAAACATTGGTTGCTCAATATGTTCCCTCACCTACTGTACATGACCCGGTGATGATGAAGCAGGATAGCATGTATTACCTTTTTTGCACTGGAAGAAATATTGCGATGTGGAGCAGCAAAGACATGCTAAACTGGAAGCGAGAGAAGCCTGTTTTTGATACGGCTCCTGCATGGGCAGCTAAAGCTGTTCCTGGTTTTGTAAATCATATCTGGGCCCCCGATGT
>JAQBNN010000097.1 GCA_028288505.1 Segetibacter sp.
TAACATTCATTTTTTAAAAATTCAATATGGATCTTCAACTAAAAGGCAAGGTTATAATTGTAACAGGCGGTGCCAAGGGAATTGGCGAAGGCATTGTAAAAGTATTAGCTGCAGAGGGCGCAATCCCTGTTATTACAGGCAGAAACGAAAGTGATAACATTAAAGTAGTTGACGAGTTAAAAGCGCTTGGACTACAGGCCTTCCAGGTAGTGGCTGAGTTGAGTAACCCTAATGATTGCGAGCAGGCGGTAAAGGCGGTGATTAAACAGTTCGGAAGAATTGATGGCTTAATAAACAATGCCGGCGTAAATGATGGTGTGGGACTTGAGAATGGAAATTACGAAGCATTTATGGCTTCGCTACATAAGAACGTTGTGCATTATTATTTAATGGCGCATTATGCTTTGCCCGAGTTAATAATTAGCAAAGGATCTATTGTAAACATCACTTCAAAAACGGCTGAAACAGGGCAAGGTAATACGTCTGCATATGCGGCAGCAAACGGAGGAAGAAATGCGCTTACAAGAGAGTGGGCAGTTGAATTATTAAAGTATGGTATTCGCGTAAACGCTGTGGTGGTTGCCGAATGTTGGACTCCTGCTTACGAAACGTGGATACAAACTCTACCCGATCCTGAAGCGAAGCTGAAAGAAATAACTGCAAAAATCCCTTTGGAAAACCGCATGACCACTTCAGAGGAGATAGCTAACACTGTTGCATTCTTAATGTCTGAAAGATCGAGCCATACTACTGGCCAAATCCTTCATGTAGATGGCGGTTACGTTCATTTAGACAGGGCACTTGCAAACGCTTAGTTTTTATAAATTTTTGTAGCCGGCATTAGTAAGGCTATTTAGCATCGTTGTGTCACTCACTTGTACTCTTTTAAGCTTAAGCAGCTTTAGTGTTACCTGGTCTGCAAGCTTTTGCATTAGTAACCTAAAGCCGCCCATTTAACTAAAAGATGAACTGAGAGTAGAAACAAAGTCGCCATTAAAACAAATGCTTGTAACTACAAATAGCAAAAACCCATTATATCACTTCATTTCCTACCGCAAAAGGAAAAGTTTACTGGTTACCAAACTACAATAAAGTTTATGAAACGTTCTTTAATTTATTTGCCACTTATAGTCTTATCTGTTGGATGTGCATCACCTAAAACAACCATACATGCGGTAAAACCAGCAGAAGGAAGATACTTGTTTGATTTTGGCACATCAAACACAGCTACCGGTTTTACGGCAGTAAGTCCTTCTACATTTTATAATGAGAAGATTGGTTACGGGTTTGATAGAAACACAACCGTAACCAGTGTCAACCGCGGTGATAATGATCCATTAAAAGATGGTTTTGTTTCGAGTGACAAACCTTTTTATTTCTCAGTGAGAGTGCCTGAAGGAAATTACAACGTGAAAGTAGTTATGGGTGATAAAGAAGGAACATCTGATGCAACCGTACGGGCAGAGAACAGACGGATGATGGCAAACCGGGTACAAACAACAAGGGGAGAATTAAAGACAGTTGAATTGACTTTGAACATTCGTGATACTTTAATCAGGGCTAATAACACCCGGGTGCGAATTAAAGACCGGGAAAGAGCTTACCTGCACTGGGATAACAAGCTGACATTAGAATTTAATGGAGTTGAACCAAAGGTTGCTGCTATCGAAATTTCACCGGCACCTGCCGATGTAGTTACTGTTTTTCTTGCAGGTAACTCAACCGTAGTTGACCAGGCGGAAGAACCCTATGCAGCATGGGGACAAATGCTTCCTGCCTTCTTGATGCCCGGGAGAGTTGCAGTGGCTAACTATGCAGAATCAGGAGAGTCTTTGAGCAGCTTTATTGCAGCAAGGCGTTTTGAAAAGATGCTGAGTTTAATGAAAGCAGGTGATTATGCCTTTGTTGAATTTGGACACAACGACCAAAAGCAAAAAGGGGAGGGCATAGGTGCTTTTACCTCGTATAAAAAAGACCTGAAATACTTTATTGCCGAAGTGAAAAAGCAAGGCAGCATTCCCGTGTTAGTCACTTCAATGATGAGAAGGAATTTTGACAGCAATGGAAAAATTACCAACTCTTTAGGCGACTACCCAGAAGCTGTTCGCCAAACAGCAAAAGAAGAGGGTGTAGCTATGATAGATTTAAATGCCATGAGCAAAACAATGTATGAAGCTTGGGGACCTGAAGGATCTATAAAAGCTTTCGTACATTTTCCCGCTAATACATTTCCTAACCAGAAAGTAGCACTGAAAGATGATACGCATTTTACACCCTTCGGCGCTTATCAAATTGCGCAAATAATCCTGAAAGGGATAAGGAGTAATAAGCTTGATTTAGCGGCTTTTATAAAGCCAGGCACACGTAACTTTAATCCCTCAAAGCCAGATAAGTTCGAGTCTTTTTATTGGCCGAACAGCCCTTCAATTGCTGCTAGCAAACCTGATGGGAATTAGGAGAGGGGATGATTTGAATGAGAAAACGCCGGTTCGCAACATCCTTCTGTTATACAAGCAGGAAGTCTCTGGTACAATGATAACATCACAGAGGGAACATCAGCGGGAATTACAACCCTTACAACCCCTTTGAAAATGAGGTTCAAATGAATTTGCTACATCTGAAAAAAACAACTGGTAACAATTTGAACAGCAGTGAAAACAGTATAAGCAAAATGCTCTACTAAAGGTTCTTATAAGGACTTTGCTGCAAGTAACCTGCTACGCCTTCCATAAGCGCACGGTCTTTTTCAGATCCTCAAAGAACTAAACCTTGAACGGAGCGTCGCAAGCAAAGTCTAATATAATTTACTTTCGCTGGCAACAAAAAAAATGCTTCTGTTATAGGCCAGAGTTATAAATATTAGTTGTAGTCTTCAGCCGCTAACCCACAGAAAAAGCCATTCCCCTATATTTGCGCCCATTATGCATTATGTAACGGTAGAGAACCTCACGAAAGCTTATGGCATTGTGCCATTGTTTAATAATATTTCATTTCATATTAACGAGGGCGATAAGATTGCCCTTGTTGCACGTAACGGGGTAGGTAAGAGTACGTTGTTGCGGATTTTATCCGGTAAGGAAACGCCTGACAGCGGAACTGTGTGGATTAATAAAGATGTTACAGTTGCTCTTTTTGAGCAGGATCCTAAGTTCGATGAAAGCAAAACGATTCTCGAAAATATATTTCATACAGACAACCCGGTTATAAAAGCCATTCGCGATTACGAAGCTGCCGTGGATGCAGCAGAAGAAGCAGCCGCTGAAGGCCGGGAGGATGATGGACAAGCCATCAGTGACGCACTTTCGAGGATGGATGACTTTGATGCATGGAGCTTTGAAAGTAAAGTGAAAGAGATAATGGATAAGTTGAACATCCACCATTTAAACCAGCCTGTTGCAAAGCTAAGCGGCGGCCAGCGAAAGCGTGTAGCTCTCGCTCAAACACTGATCGATATCGGCTTCGAACACCAGCATACTTTGCTGATAATGGATGAACCTACCAACCACCTTGACGTTGAAATGATCGAATGGTTGGAGCACTACCTGAACGGTGAAAACATTACGCTGTTGCTTGTTACCCACGACCGTTATTTTTTAGACGCAGTGAGTGAAGAGATTTGGGAGATGGAGCGTAGCGAACTATACAGTTACAAAGGTGATTACGCCAACTACCTTGAGAAGAAGACTGCTCGAATAGAAAGCGAATTAAGTACAATAGATAAAGCGAAAAATACTTATCGAAAAGAGCTTGAATGGATGCGCAAGCAACCTAAGGCTCGTACTACAAAGAGCAAGAGCAGGCAGGACAATTTTTACGAGGTAGAGTCGCAGGCTAAGAAGAAGATTGAAGATGCACAACTGCAGTTGGAAGTAAAGATGACAAGACTTGGCGGCAAGATTGCGGAGCTTAAGAAGGTATATAAAAGTTACGGTGATAAAGTGATTATGAAGGGCTTCGAATATACTTTCTCTCGCGGAGAGCGTATTGGTGTGGTTGGAAAGAATGGTGTAGGTAAGAGTACATTTCTAAATATTCTACAGGGTCTTGAACAACCTGATAGTGGTAAGATAAATATTGGCGACACAATTGTTTTTGGAAACTTCAGTCAACAAGGCCTGGAGTTTAAAGATGACATGCGTGTGATTGAATACGTGAAAACATTCGCCGAAACTTTCCCTTTAGCCAAAGGTGGAAGCATGAGCGCATCACAGTTTTTGGAGCTTTTCCTTTTCCCAGGCGATAAGCAATACACTTATTTAAGCAGCCTTAGCGGTGGCGAAAAGAAGCGCTTACAATTGTTGGTGATTCTTTTCACGAACCCCAACTTCTGAATACGGGATGAGCCTACCAACGACCTCGATCTTCCTACGCTTGGCGTGTTGGAAAATTTCCTGAGCGAGTACCAGGGCTGTGTATTAATTGTAAGTCACGATCGTTATTTTATGGATCGTTTGGTTGATCACCTTTTTGTTTTTGAAGGCGACGGCGAGATCCGTGATTTCCCTGGCAACTATACTTTATACCGCGAATGGTTAAAGGCAAATGAAAAGAAAGGAAAGGATAAGTGGGGCGAGCTTGGCAAGATGAAAAGTAGCGGCGCTTCCACAGAAGTTGCTGCGGTTGAAACGCAGAAAGCAAAAGGTAAAAGCCAGAACGAAGAAGTAAAACGCAAGCCGACTTATAACGAGAAGAAAGAGTTCGAGACTTTGGAAAAGGAGATTGCTACTCTTGAGGCGGAGAAAAAAAGGCTTGAAGAAAGTTTAGGTAATATACCATTTGAAGAGATCCAGAAAGCAAGCGTACGAATAGGAGACATTGCTACTTTACTGGCTGATAAAGAGACACGCTGGTTAGAGTTGAGTGAGATCGTGTAGCAATAATTTCTTCACCCACATTTAGTGAGATTAAAAAGATTTGCAGTAGTTTTTTGTAGCCAACGTATGCTTTTCAATTAAGCATCGTTGTGTCACTCACTTGTACGGCAAATCATTATTAAGCAAAATATATCGGGTGTTAAGCACCTTCATAAGCCATCCTCATAAACTTTATCACTTCTTCATTTACGTCTTCTTTTTAAGAGCATGCGGAAATGGTGATTGAACTGGTGAGCATCTCCCGGAACCTGTGCTATTTTTACGAAGCATAAGTTGTCGGTGTATGGTTGCTCAAAAGGAAAGACGACATGAACAAAGCCTTTGCCTAACTGTGTTATCCATGCTATCCGTTTGTTAGTACCTGCAATACCTATCATTGTTTTAGCAGGGTGTAATTCTATGGCACCTAGCTTCCTATATTCATCAACAAAGTGGTGAAATAGCTCAAGTGTGTGTGGTGATTTTCCTGCTAAAAAATCTTCTACTGTTTTTTCTGGTTTATCACTTGTCATAATTTGCTAATTATATTAATTCCTCTTTTGTTCATCAGGAATACTACAAGTACAAGTGTGCGACGCAACGATGCTTAACCTGGGTTCTCCAGCTTGACTAACAATGAAAAAACTATAAAAGCTTATTTTAAGTACTACCTACTTTAAACAAGAAATAAATTAAATAAACATTTATTTATTTCCTTAATTTGAGGGACCAAAGCTAATCAACACCACCCATTATGCCTTTTCTATTGCGGTATTTTGTGTTCTGGATAACGAGTCCTTTTATCATCTTCTTTGTTTTTTTATTAATAAATTTTATTACTGTAAATGCGCAATCACCGGTATTTGCACCTGCGGCTGAAGATGTTGCACAGTTGCAAATACTTTCTTTAAAAGTAGAGAAACGATACCAGCAGCAAATTGAAAAGCTACCTTCTCAAAATAAAAAAGATTATGTAGAAGCGTACAAGATGCGGTGGGATAACATTAAAGAGACTTTTGATAAGAAGGAAATTTATACGGCGAAAGAAGCCCAGCAATACCTTGACAAAGTGGTTGAAGAGATCGTAAAAGCAAACCCGCTTTTGCAAAACCAGGATTTTAATTGTTACTTTTCTCGGTCGGGTATACCTAATGCAAGTTATATAGGCGAAGGAATTATTCTTTTCAACATGGGCCTTTTCGACCGGCTTGATAACGAGAGCCAGGCAGCTTTTACGCTGTGTCACGAGCTTGCCCACTTTTATTTAAAGCATAGCGAAAACAGTATAAGCAACTATGTAAACCGCATTAATTCAGACGCAGTAAAAAAGGAATTAAAGAAGATAAAAAGCAGTGAGTATGGCAGGGGTAAAAAAATAGAAAGCCTTGTGAAGGGCTTATCCTTTAATACCCGCCGCCATAGCAGGGATAATGAAACCCAGGCTGATTCAATGGCTCTTGAATTGATGAGAAACACCAGGTTTGATGTTGCAGAATCTCTTTCACTGCTTTCTTTACTCGATACCATTGATGCGGATACCATGCAAACTACTGCGTGCCTGCAAAAAACGTTTAATGCTAAAGAGTACCCTTTCCAAAAGAAATGGATTGCTAAAGAAGAAGGTTTATTAGGTGGGCATGCACAATTAAAAGATAATGAACCATTAGAAGACTCTTTAAAGACCCACCCCGAATGCAAGCATCGCATCGCTATACTTCAACCTCAAGTTGAAAAATATAAGCGTGCATCGTCGCTAAAAAATGTAATTGATAAACCAAAGTTTGAAGAGCTTAAGAATACTTTTCGGTACGAGATTGTAGAGTACGCTTTTACATCAGACAATTACACGCGAAGCCTTTATTATACACTTGAACAATTGGAGCGTAACCCCTCCGATCCTTACTTAACAAGTCAGGTTGGTAAAATATTAAATGGAATGTATACTGCCCAAAAAGCACATACACTTACCAAGTATATTGATTTTCCCTCACCTTACAATGCCTCTAATTACAACATGCTTTTACAGTTTGTGCAAAACCTTTACCTCGAAAACTTTGCATCTATCAGCTACCATTTCTTAAAGCACCATCATCCTGCACTAGCTTATTATGCGCCATTTAAAAGTGCCTATAATACTTCCATTCAAATAGCGAAAGAATAACGACCTAAAACTTTAAATACCAAACTAAACAACACAACATGAAGAGGAAATTCTGGGTGGCTTCGGCCTTTATGCTTCTTGCAGCAACAGGGCTGAGGGCACAGAATAAACTGAGCGTAGAAAATGTACGTTCTGTTTATTTACGCAATAATGGTACTATCATGGAAAGTAACCAGATCAAAGGTTATTTCTTTTTGTACCAAAGCGATAAAATTGACAGGAAAACAAACGAGTATACTTTGCAGATACTCGATCAGAACCTGAATAAAGTTCGCGAGATTAAATTTGAAGACTCCAAGCAACTAAACTTGCTTGAAGCAGCTTACAACGGTAACAGTCTCGCATTTCTTTTTAAAAATGCTGATACCAAAGCCCTGGACATGAAAGTGTATAGTCTTGAAGGCAAGTTGAAGTACACCTATTCACGTGAGTATAGCAAGAAAACAGACGACCTTATGAAGAGGTATGAAACTATGCATACCGATGAAGGAACTAACCAGAACGTGCATGATCTGGGCGAACAGGGTTATGCGTCAGTGCTACCAGTAAGAGAAGGTAAGCAACGCACTTACGAGGTAGATTACTATTCTTCTCAAACTAAAAAGCAATGGACATATACACCGATGGACGATGAAGAACGCTATGCTAATGCAGAGTTTCTTGGTAGTACTGATAGCCTTATATTACTTGAAGTATTTAAAAAAGACAGGGCATTAAGCGGTAAAGCAACTGCACACCTTGTAGGTATAAACTTTGTTACGAAGAAGAAGGTTTTCGATATAGATAATGAGAATGACAACTACACATTCGTTCCCACAAGCGTAGTGCCTGTAAGAGGAAAAAGCGAAATGATGGTAATGGGTAGTTATTTTGAAAAGGATGACAACATCCTTAAAGACTTCAGTAAAGGACTTGCTATTTACACCATTGACAGCAAAGGAAAAGTAGTTTCAAAAACTTACAATTCATGGGCGGAAGATTTTGCAAAGTACCTACCGCTCAACAGCAAGGGTAAGATCGACAATATCGGGTTCGTATTTATTCATAAGCTTATACAGGCTCCAAATGGTAAGATGTATGTAGTAGGCGAGGGCTATAAAAGACAAGCCAATGCAGGCGGTATAGCACTTACAGCTTTATCAGCTATGGCGGGTAGTACCAGCAATGCCGGTGTAACTAAAATAGTTGTTACCGACATGGTGCTAATGGAATTTAATGAAAAGAATAAAGTCTCCAACGCTACCATCTACGAAAAAACAAATAACAACGCTATTACCTCTAACATGAGCGATTATGGCAGCCAGCATGCGTTAGCCACATACCTTAAAATGATCGGCTCTTTTGATTATGAGTTTACTACAGGAGAAGTTGACAATTCAAACTTTTCTATCTGCTATAGCGATTGGGTTAGAAGCTCTGACTACAAAGGCCAGACCTTCAATGCCATCCGTTTCAACGGCACCAAATTTACAACCGATAAGATCGAGTTGAAATCAAAAGCAAGCAGGATGAAAGTTTTCCCTGCTAAAACAGGTTCGGTAATGATCATGGAATATTTCAGAAAAGACAAGCGTTTGGATTTCAGGTTAGAAAAGCTGGGATAGAAAAATTGATAAAGTATTAAGCCGTCATGATTTAAATCATGACGGCTTTTTTGTTTAAATATTACCTTAAACAATTAGGAGGCTTTTGTTGCCGTCATAGGTCCTCTGTGGCGCCCCGGTTGTGTCACTCACTTGTACTATATCTTTTCATGGTATCTTTTAAATTCTTTCCTTTGTGTCCCCTAAAAAAAGCAAAAACTATAGTTCAACTAAAACATTCATTATGGAATTGCTAGGTGTTGGATCAAGAATAAAACACCCGTCATACGGTGTGGGTGTTGTGGTAAGGTTGCACAAAAAAGTATACGATGTATGCTTTTTAGAGCATGGTATTAAGATAGTAGCAAAAGATTTTGCTGTAGAGGTAATTGAAATGATAGAACCGGAATATAGCGTAAGTTTCAGTGAAGCGGAAGATGCTTTAATAAAAATCTTACGGGAGTGGAGCGATGTTACCGAAGTTGTTACGATGGGAGATAAGTGGAAGAACGGAACGATGGTTTTAAAGCCAGCTGATGATTCTTTAAAAGGCACTGAAGTGCCGATAGATGTATTCTTTAATAAAATTGTTATGCTGCGCGACAGGCTACGGGTGATGGAGCAAAAGATGAACGCTCATAAAGTATTAACGAACGATGAGAAGGTGGAAATGCAACAATATATCACAAGGATCTACGGAAGTTTGACCACGTTCAATGTATTATTCAAGCACAAGGGCGACCAGTTTCGCGGAGAGAAAACAAACTAAAAACTACATGCAAAATGCAAAGGTTAGTGTCACTTCATTTATAATTTTCATTTTGCATTGATGTCTTCCATACTTCAGCTATATAAATCTGCCTACGCCGGCCTATCGCGCCAAACATGGTTCCTGTCGTTGGTTATATTAATTAACCGTAGCGGAACTATGGTACTTCCCTTTATGACGATGTATGCCACACAGCAGCTGCACTTCAGTATCGTTGAAGCCGGCTTTATAATGGCTATGTTTGGGGCAGGCTCAGTAGTTGGTGCATTTATCGGTGGTCAACTTACTGATGCTATTGGCTTTTATAAAGTACAGGCTTTTGCACTTTTTGGAGGCGGCTGTATGTTTATCGTTGTTGGTTACCTCAAAGAATATTGGATTCTTTGCGCTGGTACTTTTATACTCAGCATGGTGAACGAATCATTCAGGCCAGCTAATTCAACAGCCATTGCTATTTATAGTAAACCTGATAACAGAACCAGGTCTTATTCATTAAACAGGCTGGCTATAAATTTAGGCTGGGCTGTTGGTGGTGCGCTTGGTGGCTTTCTTGCAGGCTACAACTATCACCTTTTATTTTGGGTTGATGGCCTTACAAACATCGGAGCAGCTTTGCTCTTGCTTGTAGTATTGCCAGTGCCGGCTAACCTTAAATCTACAATTGCACATAACCGCACGCAACGTATAGCTAGTGAATCTGCTTATAAGGATAAGCAATACATGGCTTTCATTTTTCTAACTGTATTGTTTGCATTTTGCTTCTTCCAGATGTTTACCATTCTGCCAGTATATTTAAAAACAGAGCTAGGATTAACAGAGCAGATGATAGGAACCTTAATGGCAATAAACGGGTTGATAATAGCTGTTATAGAAATGGTTGTTGTGTTTAAGCTTGAAGCAAAGCAGCAGCCATTAAAGTATATTATGTATGGTGTCTGGCTCGTTGGTTTATCGTATGCTATGTACAACATCTTCACTGGCCAATTGCTTTTAGCCCTTGCTTCAATAATCGTTATTACGTTTGGCGAAATGATTTCTATGCCGTTTATGAACAGTTACTGGATCAGCCGAAGCAGTGAGCATAACCGCGGGCAATATGCTGCCCTTTATACCATGGCTTGGGGAACTGCTCAAATTGCAGCGCCTTCTATTGGAGGTTATGTGGCTGACAAGTACAGCTATAACTTGTTGTGGTGGATTGTATTTGCTATTACAATTGTAGCAGGGGCAGGTTACATCCGGCTTAAGAAGCCGGGGGAGCATCTAGCCTAGGATTATCAAACATACAAAACCGTTTAGCCGACAGGGTAACTATATTTCCAGCTAACCAAACATTGTTGGCTGCTAACCAACTATCTTACTCAGCTGCGTAAGCAACTAAAAGTACAAGTGAGTGACACAACGATGTTGACAAGGTTTATACTGTCTGCCCCATAAATACTTCTACAAAAAACTACAAGTACTTATGGCCATTCCGCAGCTTTACCAATGTAAGATCTTCACAAACGTCAAGTGGTTTTGCCTGCATTTCAGCCACCTTTAAGTTGTAACGTTTTATCTCTGCGGCAGTCGTTGTAGTTACACCTCCGCTGCCTTCAAAAATATAGTGTGTACCAATAAATCTTTTTACATGGAAGCGGGTCTCGAGCGGCAAATACCTATTTAAATCCCAGTAGTTTTTACTGCCACTCTTTCTTATTGCGAACCTTACTCTTCCTGCGCCACAATTGTAGGCGGCAATTACCAAAGTCCAATCGTTGAACTGGTTATATAGTTCTTTTAGAATTTTTGCCGCGGCATGTGTGCTTTTCTTAAAGTTCGTTCTCTCATCAACTGTTGCATTCACTTTAAGTCCCATTCTTATGGCTTCTTCCTGCATAATTTGCCACGGGCCAGTGGCGCCAGCAACCGAAACCGCTTTTGCTGTTAAGCCAGACTCAATAACGGACAAGTATTTCAGCTCTTTTGGCAGCCCGTGAGATTTTAGGATTTTGTCGTACAGATCAAACTGCCGCTTCCCGCGGGCTTTAATTTTATCAAGTGTAGGCCCCTCTACTTTAATATACTTTTTTACAAAGGATACAACGTTGGGATTTAGTTGTGCGTAGGGTTTAGACGAATCGAAGGAGCTGTGAAAAAACGTTAGGCCAGGTTTGTTCTTTTCAGTTTTTTCGGAAGCCGATTTTTTATCCTTAATATCGATTTTGCTTTTAAAGGAAGTGCTTGATAAAGCAAGAAAAAAAACGAGCAAACCAACAGTCCAATCTTTTAAGCCCCGATGAAGCTTAATGGGAGTAATCAGGTTTTTCATAGCAAAGTGCTTTTGGTTAACAAATGGTTTGTAAACAAGAGCACGGATAGGTGTAGCTTCCCTTAAGAGTGTTTTGAGTTCCAATTGGTTGCAAATTCCTAGAGTGGGAGGGTTGTCCAAGAATAGTTCGGTGTCTTTGCCGTCGAGATTATCAATCCTTAACGCAGAAGCTTAATTAGTTTTTTAAATAGGGGGCTTAGCAGAAGTACTTCTATTAAACATCGTTGTGTCACTCACTTGTACAGTTGTTAGTTGTATCACCAGGGCTTCTTTAGTTCCAGCCATTACTAGTCGAATGGTGTTCTTACTAACGGCTATAACAATTACCTTTATCGTACAACTACTGTATGAACCGTATTGACCGTTTGACTGCTATTATCATCCAGCTTCAATCAAAGCGATTGGTGAAGGCGCAGGACATTGCGGATAAGTTTTCAATAAGCTTGCGTACTGTTTACAGAGATATAAGCGCATTAGAAGAAGCAGTTTTACCGTTGATTGGTGAAGCAGGAATTGGCTACAGATTAATGGAAGGCTACAAGCTGCCGCCGGTTATGTTTAATGAAGACGAGGCTTCAGCTTTATTAACAGCAGCAAAACTGATGCAGTCAATGAGCGATGAGAGTTCTTCGCGCCATTACACTTCAGCATTGGATAAAATTAAAGCGGTGCTACGGCTGGCAGAAAAAGATCACCTGGAAGAAATTGATGACCACATTGCAGTAGTATCTCATCCGTCTATTGTTCATAAAAAGCCTTCTGACCTGCACCTTGCCAAAATACTTAAGGCGATTGCATCTGCTACAGTCCTTGATATCACATACACTTCATTTGAAAAGAATGAAACACTCAACAGGAGTGTTGAGCCGATAGGCATTTATTACCAGGGAAACCATTGGTACCTGATAGCTTTTTGCAGGTTAAGAAACGACTATAGAAACTTTCGTACAGACAAGATCGCAAAGATTGCTTTTAGCAGCGAGAAGATCATGAAGACACATCCGCCACTAAACACCTTTATTTGCCAGGTAACAGAAAAGAAGCAGGTGCAAAAAGTAGTGATTGATGTTGAACCTGACATTGTAAAATACTTCGGCGAACAGAAATATTACCACGGCTTTGTAAAGGAAGAAGCCTGTGGTGATTCTATACGTCTTACTTTTTTAACCGGATCACTACCTGGTTTTGCGCGTTGGTTCATGCTCTTTGGGGACCGGGCAAAAATTATTGAACCTCTCGAATTGAATGATATAGTTATTAAAATAGCAGGAAAGATTGTGAAAAAAATTGAGCAGGAGCAAATGCTGCTGACATAGGGTTGTCAGTGGTGTGTTGTTGCTTTGCATTATAAAAATCAAAACGCCATGACTTTCATCGAATTCTTTAAGAAGCAATTTATCTCAGAAGGAGCTACTACACGCAACATGCTCTCCCGGGTTCCTGACGACCAGTTTAATTATAAGCCCCATGAAAAGAGCATGGAAATGAAAAGCCTTGTAACCCACATTGCTGACCTGCCCGGTTGGATACACATGGCCTTTACTACTGACGAACTTGATTTTGCGCAGCCTTACGATCAGCTACAAGTAAACAACAATGCTGAGCTAATGGCTTATTTCGAAAAAAGGTATAATGACGGATTATCAGCGCTCGTGCCTGAAAATGAAGCGTTGTTAGATAAGATTTGGACGTTAAGGAACGGCGACAAAATCTACAGTGCGGACCCGAAGATCGAGATTATTAAAATGTCTTTAAGCCAGCAGATCCACCATCGTGCGCAGCTAGGCGTTTATCTGAGGTTGCTTAATATTCCTATCCCCGGCAGTTATGGGCCAAGTGCCGACGAAAACGGGTTCCAATAATTATTTTGAAAAAGGCCGCTCAAAAGCGGCCTTTTTCATTACATCCGTTCTGTTACTAACAAGCAAACGAATTTGGGCTTTATTTAAGTTCTACCCTTTTTCAATGCGGTCTATTCCTGCTGAGGCGATTATTACAAGTACAAGGAGTGACACAACGATGCTTAATAGTAGCACAAATGCTAAGGCCATAAGATTCTTGACTACTGCATGATGTAGCTTTTCCCCAATACGAGTTAAATCGGGAAACCAACTTTATTAGGAATTGCACCTTCTTTCCGCGCTGCTCCTGCAATGGCCCCGCTTTTTTTAAAGGCATCATATTTGATTAAATAGCCAAAGGAAGGATTAGATTAAAACGGGATCTTTAAAAGGATATGTTTTTTTTGAGTGGAGATTGGTGGAAAGATTCTATAAAGTGAAAAAAAAATAGTTATGTCCTACCGTGGAAATACAAGGCTTTTAGTTGCATCGAAAGTGGCAATATGGGTAAGCCTGATAGCAATCTTAATTTATATAATTGCTTCAATCTTATTTTATTTTATTGGGGAAGAGGTATTTACACGTCTTCAAAGCCTAATTTTTTCCAATCCCCTTACTTACTTTATACCTGTTCTTTTAGTTTTAGGTATAACGGGCGTTAAGGCTTTTCGCGAAGAAGAAGGCTGGCAAACAAAGTCTTCACGAAGATCTGCGAGAAGTACGCGTTCTTTTGCAACTATAGTAGGCGTTTGCCTGCTTGCTATTGCCGCTTACTATTTAGTCTCGAACAATTTAGCCGGGCAAGAAAGCCCGGTAGCTAAGGTTTCTAATAATAGTACACCTACCACGCTTTTTAACGAGCCAGCCAATTATGATATGGTAGTGCCTAGAAATACTCCAACAGTTGAAAAAGAAGTAGTGAAAGATTCTTCAATCATTCCACCTGCAAAACCAGCTTTACGAAAAATCAACCAGGAAGAACAGTTTGTGTCCGCTAACAATAGTAATACTTTTGAGTTAAAGTATAAGGTAATCTCAAAGGCTTACTTATACAGTTCTCCTGACGAGAGCACCCGTCGAAATGCTTTTATTAATCACAATAGCTCGTACAGTACCTTATACCCTAAAGATGAAAAAAACGGCTTTGTATATGTTGTTTTTACCAGTAAGAACGGGCAAACCACTACTGGTTGGCTGAATAAAAAAGATTTAAAACCGGTTAACGAATTAGTATATAACTCGGGCAAATAACTGCAGTTCGTTTAAAATTTTACGTCTCGTTGTAAGTATTTGATTAATTGGGTTCCAGCATTTTTACGTCATTCAACATCGTTGTGTCACTCAGTTGTACTATTTTATTTGCTTCAGCAAGCTTAACACGAGGAATTTGAATAACCGCAAATAGGGTGGCGGTAGTTGAGGTGCTTTGTGGCCAACCACAATAAAAAATGAGTTATCTATATCCAGAAAGGGAGCCATTATCACTAATAGTAAGTGAAGTAATTTCTTTAATTATGGAGTCTAAATTGTGCGCCGATGTTTTTAGATGCTCCAATAAAACCTGGTTCGTCTCCAAGTTACCCCTTTCAAAGTCGAGCAACTTTATAATTGAAAGAATATTGGTTAAAGGGGCCCTTACCTTATGAGATTGTATCCAGGCGATCTGTTTCAATCTATCACAATGTTGCTTAAGTCTTTTTTCTAATTTTTCTTTCTCGTGCACTTCTGCACTTACCACCACAGGCATGCTAATATTTTCAGCCAGTTTAAGAAGTTGATCTTTGCTTAAGTGATTAGCCATAGTGTTTGGTTTAGAAAAATAGTTTTATATAATTGGTATAAACCCATAATTGTGCCAGTAACAATAAAAATAATAAATAAGCAATTGTTTATCAGTAAGGTGGGAAAGTTCCCTGCACCGGACACTCAAAACATCTAAAGGTAAATCGTTGTTGATAATATAAGAGCCCAGGGGGCTATAAATACTGGTAATGGCTTGCCCTTGAATCTTAACCTTCCCAGGTTGTGATTTTTGTTTGAAATGTTTAAGTGTTTGAACAGATTAATTTTTAGCGGGCTTCTTATTTGCAGCCTAAAGCAGAAAAAACTGCTGCAGTACAAGTGAGTGACACAACGATGCTTAATAGTAGCACAAAAGCCGGCTACATTGTAAACCTACACTTAGTGTAGCGTGCCAAGGGGAACCTTTTACTTTAACCATTTGTTTTCAAAGGTTATACTACTTTCAGCCATTAAGTATATGAAAGTAATATTCTCCTTTTTGTTTATAGTAGGGTTGCTAACTACCACAGTTAATGCACAACAGGTTATTATAAACGGCTACCTTAAAGACAGCGTGACGCACTTCCCCATAGGCGGTGGAAGTGTTACTAATGTAAATAGCGGCAAAAAAATTACCACCGATCCTCGCGGCTATTTTCGCATGGAAGCTAATCTTAACGATTTTATTTATGTGCTCGCGCGGTCGTACCAATACGATACTTTAACCTTCTCATTCCTTTCCACTGGCACAATTACTATCTACTTGTCGCCTGGGGTTGATTTTCTTCCTACAGTAACGGTTAGGGCGCTATACAGCAAATACCAATCAGATAGTATCCAAAGAAGGGCTGCCTTTGAATCTGGCCTTGGGACTAAAATGAAAACTGTTTCCGCGCCAAATAATTCAGGTTTTGGTATAGCCCTTAACCTCGATAAATTTTTTAAAGATGAATACAAGGGCCGGAAAAGAAGTGAAAAAATATTTGAAAACCTGGAGGAGAGTGTATACACCGATTACAGGTTTTCTCCGCACATTGTAGCCTATTATACTGGTTATAAAGGCGATACTTTACAAGCTTTTATGCACCGTTATACGCCCGATTACAACTGGCTGAGGCAACATCCAACCCATGAAGATGTGATGTACTACATTAATGAGAAACTCAAAGAATTTAAGTCTTTGAAGTAGTACTGCTGGGGTTTAAGTTTTTCAATCTACCTCGCATTTTAAGTGAGAAGAACATTTAGTACTTAGCATTTTTACTACTATTAAGCATCGTTGTGTCACTCACTTGTACTTTTAGTAATCGTTTCGTCAACCAGCATACGAGTTTTAATAATAGCAACTACATTTAGTTAACATTAGCACCTGCAGTAAAACATAATAAAAACAAAAGACCCAACAATACTGTTGGGTCTTTTAAACTTTATGATCTGTTGATTAACTAATTTTGGTAATCTTAATCATGTTAGTAGGAAGGTGCTGCTGAACAGGTGTGCTTCCTGTATTAATTACAACATCACCTTGTTCTAAAAATCCTCTTTCTTTAAGAATATTGATCTGGTCTTCAACTATATCGTCAACGCTTTCCTCTTCTGCATAAAAGAAGGCACGAACTCCCCAGCTTAAACTCAACTGGTTAATTAATGTTCTTTCTTTTGAGAAGATGAACAAGGGAGCTTTAGGACGATAACTGCTTAACATGAAACCGGTGTATCCACTTTGGGTCATACCAATTACCGCATCAGCATTTACATCTCTTGCTATCTTACAAGCGTTATAACAAATTGCATCGCTTAAAAACGATGGGGAGTGTGGTTGGGGCTTTAGGTCATCTTCGCGATTGTAACGGTAGTCTTTCTCTACTTCGGTGATGATCTTACGCATCGTTTCTACGACAAGCACCGGATGGTTACCAGTTGCAGTTTCACCACTTAGCATAACTGCATCAGCACCTTCTAAAACGGCATTAGCAACGTCAGTGATTTCACTTCGGTTAGGCTTAATCCTGTCGATCATGCTCTCCATCATTTGCGTAGCTACAATTACAGGCTTAGCACGGTGAAGGCATTTGCGAATGATATCTTTTTGGATCATTGGAACTTTCTCTACCGGCATCTCAACACCAAGATCACCACGGGCAATCATAATACCATCGCTTTCAACAATAATGTCGCGAATGTTAGCAACGGCCTCGGGCTTTTCAATTTTAGCAATGATCTTCGATTTGCTCTTTCTTT
>JAQBNN010000105.1 GCA_028288505.1 Segetibacter sp.
ACATCTATCAATAACGGTTTTCAAAGCCTACAACATTTACTAACCCCATTGTTCTTACCATCGTTACGCCGTCATAAGCTTTATCCTCCCTAGCTGAAATAACCTGCATTTGAGGAGATGGATTAAAGAAAAGCAAATCAGGATGGGCCGCTTCGCCTTTATCTACATCACCGTTATAGTGTGAAGTCTTATCGACAACAACGGTGTTATGGGCAATCGTTTGTTTTGCCCAACTCTTGTTTTCGGGTAGATAATCTCCACCGCTTTTTGTTTCTATATTAATGAATCTTGCAGAACCGTAGTCAGTAAAAACTTCACTACCGTTATCGTAATATAAAAAATTCAGCCTATCAAAATGTCCATGACCCATACCTTGTGAGGCAGCTTTAAATACTACACATTGTTGGTCAGTATTAGGACCAGCTCTTAGGATTCCGACGCCACCTTTATCACCTTCATTACCATCTTTTATCCAAATAGGTTTGTACACAAAAGGCTTTGATTTACCAGCCTTAATATCTGCTGCCACTTTTAAACCTGCATCAGATACAATAACTCTTCCCTGTTGTTTAGCAACATCTAAAAGGTCTGTGGCCGGTTGTATATCCGCATAAGCAATATCAACACCATAAACAAGTTCTTCGCTTTCGAAAGTCTTATCCTTTATAGCGTCATTAAAAGGAAAGAAAGCGCCGTTGGTATAAGTGAGTTGTAAGCAAGTATGTATTGCTTTTGCAAGCACGCCGTTTCTATGTTCATATACCTTTAACTCAGGTTGATACTGTTGCACTGCTTTTGCAAAAACAATAAAAGGCAACAAAGCGTAACGTTGGTAATAAGGGCCCTCATTGTAATAACCATCTGGTGAGAACAATTCGTTCAACTGCATTAGGTAACCGGTCTTACCATCTTTATTTGAACCCTTAAGTGCCATTTCAGCCCACTCGGGTTTGTTCATTACATATCCTGTCATTCCAACGGCGGCAACCGACCATGTTCCGTGGTTATGTATCTTATTAAAGACCTCGTAAGTATCAACAGTAAAAAACTTAATTATAGGTGCAAATAGTTTTTGCTCTATTGTTTTTCTGTCAGCAACTGACAAGTAATCATACACATGATCGTAACCCTGTATAACGTACACCTGCCACACACAATCGTTCAGGTTTTGCCAAAATATTCTTCCTGCAGGATGGCCCTCTTTTCGCTTAGGATGCAAAGGCCACTTTTCATATTGGGAGGCATAGTTTAGTAGAATGTTCTTTACATACTCAGCATACTTTTTATCTTTTGTAATTAGGTAAGCAACACCTGAAGCAAGAATATATTGATAGTTTCTTTTGTGCTGCTCATGCGTATATCCGCCTCCCCCATCTTTAGGCACCGGCACATTAATAGGTTGTTTTAATGCATCATCAGCAGTAGCTTTTACATCAGCAAACGAAGATTGCAACAAAGGGTATTGATTAATGCCCTTTCTTACTGCATCTATGTTCTTCTTCGTCAGCATAATTGACGGATGCTGCGTTTGCGCAAATGCGGGTTGAAAGATCACCAATACAAATAGCAGGCAGGGGGCAAATAATATCTTGGGCTGTTTCATTATCATATTCCTAAAGGTTTACCCTTGCTGCTTTTATTAAGCAATACTGAACTTGATTTCAAAGTAAAATTGTAAGTAGCTGGATTTACGAAACCAGGGTCGGATTTATAAATATTCTTTCCCAAGACTTTGTTGTAAAAGCTTTGAACCCTGCCAGCGTTATAAAAGTTAGTGTAATCTACTTTCAATTTATCCCAGCTATTCTCTTCAAACCAAATTGTTCTTCCACCTTGCCCGCTTCTATTAAAAATGCTATTCGTAACGGTTGCTTCCTGTGCGCCTAATAACTTAACCACAGAGCCTTGCTCCATGTTGTTCACCTCGTTAAAAACACAATGATCAATAAGTACAGATGGACCGGTTGTACTTTCGTCGTTACCTCCGCGATAAACAACAATGGCAGTACCCAAAATATTACTGAAGGCAGTGTTCCTTACTTCAATTCTCTCTACATTGTAAATGCCCTTATCTTCTTTTTCAGCGGAGAAGTCTATTCCAGTTCCAGAGATGTTCCTGAACAAGCAATTATTAACGGAAACGAGGTCAGCTAACGTGCTTTTCGTTGCTTTAATTCCACTTTGTGAACCTTCATTATAATTATAGAATTCACAGTTGTTTACAACCAAGCCGTAGTGTTGGTTCATCGGCTTTTTTGCAGAAGTTGCAATGCCTGCATTTACATCGCCGTAACTTTTATAAGCGCCATTGAATTTGATTCCAGACACAGTAAGATTGCCACCGTTTTCAATTGTAATAAAAGAAGGCAAACTCTTTTCGCTAACGTTCACAAACTCTACTTTCTTACCGTCCGCAACTTTAATAGTTAGCGATTTATTAATACTAATTTCTTTCTCCAGCTCGTAAGGAACATCAGAAGGACTAAGAACAATTACATCTCCATCCTTAGCTTTTGCAACAATGGAACGAAGCTCTTTACTTTGTGCTGCAGTAACATTAAAAGTTTCTGGTGTTGAAGGCTTTCTAGCAGCAGGCTTATACCATGATGCACCCGTATTATTTTCTGTCATCCTGGTAAGAGTAGAAAGATCAGCACCTGTTTTATCAGCAGGAACAGAGACCTTTAACCCGTTCCATGTTACTTCAGTTGTTTTAGTTGCAGTAAAACCTTTAGTGGCAGTTACACCGTTTGCTTTATAAGTATTATTAGCGAAGGTTATCCCGCCATCTTTATTTGCATCTTCAAAAAGCTTGTTACCCTTTGTGCTTATAAAGTTTTTAGTAAACGTCACATCCTTCGGAGCCAACGTTCTTTCAGCATCTTTACCGGCACCAAAAAGCAGGCTATTACAATTAATAAAACTGTTATTATAAATGTCTGCATCTGTTACCTGGTAATACCTGTTTATTAAAGAATTGGGAACGCCATTTAAAACACCAAAAGCAGACCGAAATCTTTCACCGGCACATTCTACTAATAGATTATTGAAAACTTTATGGCCAGGATTAATAACCCTGATGCCCACAGTATAAGGCTTGTTATTACCTATAAAAAGATTAGACTCTATTACGTTCTTACTTCCGTGCCTTAACACCACTCCACCTTCACATTCGTAAAAAGTATTTTTGTAAACGTGGTTATTACCCGACTTAATTGAAATGATTTCAACCTCCCCATTTACATGTTCAAAGTAGTTGTAAGCAATTTTTGTATTAGAAGGTGTGAGGGAATAACGTGATACACCTACACGAATAGTTTCACCACCGTTAGAACCTAAACGTTGCCGACCAGCAAAAAAGTTACTGTCAATTGAATGATAATTTTGCCTGCTTCTTTCATCATCAAGGTTAACAATAAGTGTGGTGCCACCGTTTAATTTGTCACCAATATTTGAGTGGTCGAGGCGATTATTTTTACCCCAGAAAACAATCCAGCTATCAGTCTCAAATCTTTCGGGCTTGCTGTAATTATCAATAACAAAATTCGTTACCCTGCAGTTATTTGCCAAGGTCTGATTGTTCTCTCTAAACTCAATTACCGGTGCATCTTTAGTATATCCATCAGTAAAGTGAAATCCACTTACCTCAAGGTATTCGCCGCCCAATTTCAAAAACGAATTACCGGTAAATAACACCTTGCCTGGCGACTGCGATTTTATAACAAATGGTTTACCCGCATCCCCTTATCCTACCAGAATTATATGTGCGTCTTTGTAAGTAACATTATCCAGAACAAGGGTATCGCCCGGCCTTGCAGTTTTAACCGCCTTATTTAAGGCGTCAATATTGTTGTAGGCAAACAGTGGAGATGCAAACAGAAGAAAAATAAAAAATGGCAAAACTTTTTTCATGGCTTTATTCAAAAAATGCAATCGCTAATACTTGTATTAATATCGTTTACTTAAGCAATTATTTTGAGTATCAGCAGTTACACTTCAATTAAACATCGTTGTGTCACTCACTTGTACTTGTAGTAATTCTATTCACCTTCCCAGCTATTCTTCTTATATCCTCGTTTAGGTACAATCTTTTATTGGACAATAGACTTCGCAAAGTCCATTACTCCTTTTAAGTGTTCCTTCATTGTTCTTACCGCTGCCTCGCTAGCTCTATTCCTTATATAATTGTATAACAATCGGTGCTCTTCAAGCGCCTTGTTCGTTACGGTTTCGCACACGTTAAAAACGTTGTAGTTAAATATGATGTCAGGAATAATTATCAACAACATCGATTTTAAAACTTTATTCTTTCCAAGGTCGGCAATAGTAAGGTGGAACATAAGATCTTCCTCTACTGCGCTAATATGTTTTTCTGCTTTCTCCAGGTAGCTGTTAAGAGATGTTTCTAGTTTAGCAATATCCTCATTGTTGTGTCGTTCGCAAGCATAAGAAACAGAAGAAAGCTCAAGAACTTCTCTTGTTTCCACCAACGATAAAAAAGAATACGAGTCTATCCTAAGCACATCGGAGATGAGAGACTCCAAAGCAGAGATACCGATGCTTGCCACATAAGTTCCGCTCTGTGGTCTTGTTTTTAAAATGCCGTAAAACTCCAGTTTCCTTATTGCCTCTCTTACATGAGTTCGTCCCACTCCAAATTTTTCTGAGAGTTTTCTTTCCGGGGGCAGCTTATCACCTGGTTGAAGTTGTCCTGACATAAGCAATTCTTTTACCTGCTGAATAATTACATCAGTAGGCTTTTGAACCCCAACCTCTTTTAAACTATTTAAAACATGTTCCATGTACCATTACAAGTTTTAGATCAACGGTATTCTTTCTTTTCTTCCTGAATGCTGCTTAAATAACTAATTGTACAAGTGAGTGACACTACGATGCTTAATTGAAATGCAGATGCAGGTCTCCTATTTTTTTGTAGAACTAGTTTTAAGCTTACGTAAAAATAACGGAGATATAATTGGTCAACCAAATTAAATGCGCGTACTCTTTCTTAAATTTTATATAACTAATTGATTACTAAACAAACAGTGCTATAACTATTTTAACAATTAAAAAAATAAAGAGAATTACCACTATTGGTCGACCAAAACATATACATTTAAAGCCTGATACATTTCAGCGATTGAATTTTAAACTTGCTATTATGAAAATGAAAAAACCATTACTAGCGATGCTATTAATGTTGGTACTACCACTATGGCAACCATTACGCAGAGGGAACGATGAAAGCACACTTTAAAAAAGAGTATCCTCTGCACTATAACGATACCCATTGCCAAGATTAACGTTAAGTGAGCTGCAGGAATTAGTTAGGCCCCAAAGGTTATTACGGCCTATACCACAACGAGAAATAGATACAAATACTCAAATACAGATAACACAAAATCAAGGATATTAAATTACCAGCTTAAATCTTCCAACACCCTTTTATTATAAACAACAAAGCAACAAGTTAGAATTTTTTTTAGCCAGCCTTTTTACTTTTACAGCAAAACCCTTCCATCCCATAAACCTTAATAGTTTTTAATTGAAGAGGCTGCCTTGTTTTAAGGCAGCCTCTTTTTATTTTATCTCTATACTACTTACTTAATTTGTTGTGAAGCCAAAATACTCTTCAAATATTTATCTATTGATACACTCTCACATAGTCGATAATAAACCACTGAGGAAAGTAAGTGCTTGTATCCGGACTACCTGGCCAGTTACCACCTATAGCCATATTAAAGATTAAATAAAACTGCTCGTTAAAAGGATAGTTGTTGGTACCAAAGTCTGATTTATTAGCAGTGCCGTATACGTTTCCATCAACCAGCCACTTTATCTGGTCTTGCTTCCACTCTATTGAAAAAACGTGAAATTCATCAGCAAAAGTGCCGGTAGGCAAAGTATAATTTTTATTTACCTGTACAGAGCCAGGACCAGGGCCGAAATGTAGCGTTCCATATACTTTGTTTGTTTCATGACCTAAGTATTCCATCAGGTCTATCTCGCCGCTCCTTGGCCAGCCACCAAACATGCTACTCTGTGGCAACAACCACAATGCAGGCCAGATGCCTTTACCTTTTGGCATCTTTGCCCTAATATCAATTCGTCCAAACTTGATGGTCTTTTTACCTTCAGTTAGTATTTTAGACGATGTATAACTCCTGCCACTAAAGTTTTCTTTTCTCGCTTCAATAATCATCTTACCATCCTGGAACGATAAGTTTTCTGGTCGGTAATATTCTAATTCATTATTTCCCCATCCGCATATGTTGGGGCAGCCATCACCGTTTTGGAAAGACCATATCGCACTATTTAACGCTGTCCCATTAAACTCATCACTCCATGCTAAAGCATAACCAGGATAAGTTGTTGGCGCGTCGTAGCCTCCATTTGTAAAGGGAACTTTTGTATCATCATTTATGATAGTACCTGTAGCAGGCAAAGCAGGAACATTAGCATTTGTTGCGCTATTAATAAGCAGGGTAAAGCTTTCATCACCTTCCCTTAAATCATCGGCAACAACATTTACAACCAGTTTCTTTTCTACTTCGTTTGGCTGAAAAGTAAAGGTTAGATTATTAGCAACAACAAAGTCTTCACCAGCTTTTGCGGTTCCTTCTACTACTGAGTAATTTAGGGTAACCACATTTGGAGTAGCGTTAGCAAGCTTAACGGTAAACTCAAAATTAGTAGTTCCCCCATTCCCTTCTGGCAATGTAAGATCACTTACAGAGACTCTTGGTGTAGGTGCACCAGTGGAGTCACCTTTATCGCAACTATTTAATAACATAAACAGGCTCACTGCAGCAAACAATCTCGTTTTCATAAAATAATTTTATTGATAAACCCTTACATAATCAATTTCCATTTTTTGCGGAAATATTGAATCATCAACTCCAAATTTTCCGCCCCAATTACCACCAACAGCAATGTTTAGCAGCAAGTGGAAATCTTTATCAAAAGGCCATGCCTCGCTACCGGTTTTATCGTTAGCAAAGCCGTAATACTTTTTGTTGTCTATAAAAAAATCAATCCGGTTTTCTCTCCATTCAACTGAATAAACATGAAAATTAGTTGCAAGATCTTTAATTAATAACCCGCCCGTTTTCTGTGTTCCAATTGCGTGGTTATACTTACCTGTGTGTATACTTCCATAAACTGAGTCGGGTAGGTAACCTACGTTTTCCATTATATCAATTTCACCACTTTTGGGCCAACCGCCGTATTCCCATTTTGTTGGTAACATCCAAATTGCCGGCCACATTCCTTTACCAGCCGGCAGCTTTGCTTTTACATCTATACGTCCAAACTTCCAATCGCCCTTGTTTTTAGTAACAAGCCGTGCTGATGTATACTTCGCGTTTTTATAATTTTCTTTTATTGCCTTAATAACAAGCTTTCCTTTTTTAACCCTTGCATTTTCGGCGCGCTTGTAAGTATAGTATTGCAATTCATTATTACCCCATCCATGGCTGCCGGTATCGTATCCCCAATTCTTTTCTTCAGGCAGTCCTTTATAATTAAATTCATCGGACCATACTAACTTCTTGAACTCTTGCCCAAAAGAAATTGTTGTAATAAAACAAGACAATGCCAGTATACTTATCCTACATGCTTTAGTCATTTCATTCATTTATTTTTTTAGAACAATGGGGCTGCCAGCCCATCTTTCCATAGCATCATCGTTGCTACGCTCAGTTCAACGTTTACTTATTAATTGAGCTCTAGTCTCCATTTTTTATCCCTGTTTCATATCTGCTGCTGCTACTATTATTTGAATTTGTAAACCCGCACAACTAGTAACAGTAATTAAGCATAAAGCGCATGTTGCGTAGATAACAAACTGTACAAGTGAGTGACACAACGATGCTTAATTAAAGAACAAATGATGGTAACAAAAACTTTCTCATTAACCTTGTTTTCCGAGGCATCAACTCTTGCTTCTGTTACCGAAACATTATTACATGTCACTACTTTAAAGTCACCTTTCCGTTAAGTTTAATAGCTCTTGAAGAACCACCTATCATAATATTGAATGCGCCCGGCTCAAGCACCCACTTGTTTAATCCGTCGTTATAGTATTGAAAAGCGTCTTCATTTAATGTAAGCGTTACTGTTTTTTGTTGGCCGGGTTGAAGCATAACTTTCTCAAATGCTTTCAACTCTTTTTCTGGCCGGGGCAAAGTTGATTTGGGTTGGTTTACATAAACCTGGGCTACTTCTGCACCGGCAACATTGCCTGTATTTTTAACCGTGAAGGTTACAGTTGCCTTATTCTTACCGCCTTGCACTTTTAATCCACTGTAATCAAAAGTTGTATAAGAAAGGCCATGGCCAAATGCAAATTGAGGCTCCACTTTATACGTATCGAAATACCTGTAACCAACGTAAATATCATCGGTATAATAAAGACGTTGCGTGTCTTTTGTAGTAATGCCAATCTTTTCTGAAGGTGCATCAGCAAGGGTCTTCATAAAAGTCATCGGCAATTTGCCTGATGGATTTACCTGGCCAAAAAGTATTCTTGCTAATGCATTTCCACCTTCCATTCCCGGGTACCATGCCTGCAAGATTGCTGGTGTATTGTTTACCCACTGGGTCATATCGATCGGGCCTCCGCCCATTAATACAACAACCGTTTTAGGGTTTGCTTTTAAAACTGCAGTTATTAATTCATCCTGGCCAAACGGCATTGTCATGTTTGGCTTGTCAACATCTTCTGCATCGTATGCATTATCGCTCCACACGCTGTAATTATAGCCATGTGTCCAACCTCCTACAATAACTGCCACATCAGCTTTAGAAGCTGCTTCAACTGCCTGCCTTATCATGGACCTATCGGCAGTAGCGCCTCTTTCGATTTTATAACCAGGGCTATAAGTTATGTTTACTTTGTTTCCACCCACATACTTGATGCCTTCTAAAGGTGTTACCTCGTAAAAGGCTTTTGCTTGTGAGCTTCCACCGCCCATACCTTGTTTTCTTTCGGCGTTGTACCCAATTACAGCAATTGATTTTACAGTTGAGGATAAAGGCAAGAGCTTGTTATCATTTTTAAGTAATACTATTCCTTCCTCTGCTACTTTTAGTGCAGTTTGCTGGTGGGCTTTTGTATTATATGCTCCTTTTTTACGCTGCCCGTCAATCATGTTGGTTTTGTACATCACGTACAAAATCCTTCTCACTTTTTCATTAATAATACTCTCATCTAACCTGCCGCTTCTTACTAGTTGCAACACGGTGTCTCCCATAAAAAACTTTCCATAGTTTGGCTTTGGCAACATACTTAAATCCGTTCCCATTTCTATATCGCAACCATTCCATAAAGCTTCCATTGTATTGTGCACAGCGCCCCAATCACTCATTACTAATCCTTTGAAACCCCACTCCTTTTTTAAAACCTGGTTCATAAGGTAATGGTTTTGTGTTGCCCACTGGCCTCGAAATTTATTGTAAGAGCCCATTAAAGTATTTACACCTGCTTCTGTAACGGCTGCTTTAAATCCGGGTAAATAAATTTCACGAAGTGCCCGTTCGCTCATGTTTACGTCTACCGTGTTGCGGTTTTTTTCGAGGTTGTTTGCAGCGTAATGTTTTACACACGCTGAAATTCCCTGGTCCTGCACTCCTTTTATGTAGCCCACAACCATTCTTGATACGAGGTATGGGTCTTCACTTTGGTACTCGAAGTTTCTGCCGTTGAGTGGTGAGCGGATGATGTTGATACCAGGACCAAGAATTACATCTTTGCCTCGGAAGTTTGCTTCGCTTCCTAGCACGGAACCGAAATCGTAACCAAGTTTTGTATTCCATGTGGCAGCTAAACAAGTGCCTACCGGAAGATAAGTACCAGAGTCGTATACATTTTTATCAAGCTCCCAGTCTCGGCCATGCTCAGCTCTTACTGCGTGAGGACCATCGCTTGTTACCAGCTCAGGTATACCTAAACGAGGTACACCACCTGAAGTAAAAGATGAACTTGCATGGATCATTGTCACTTTTTCTTCTAAAGTCATCTTCTTGATGAGTGCATCAATTTTTGCATTAGCTGAAGGACCTTTTGGTGCTTGTGCATTTGATGTATATGCCAATGAAATGAATAACAAGACCTGTGCGACCCTAACAAATTTATAGCTCATATGTACCTGCTTTTTTTGATTGTGTCTTTTTAAAATTTTAACTCATGTGTTTAACGGAATGCGTACTTGTAAGCAAGACAATGTTTTATTTGCCGAATAAAGTATTAATTGTACAAGTGAGTGACACAACGATGTTTAATTGAAAAACAAATTTCTGTTTCCAAAAACTTCTTATATAAACAACTGTGTAGTTTAAAAATAAAGGGTAGGAAATACTCGACTTAGAAAAGTAAATACGTCCTCCCTTTACGATTGCCTATGTAAAAAAATCACTACTACTAATTTGTTAGAATTATTGTGAAATGAACTTCATGGTGTGTACCGCTTCTGCTGCAGTACCCGACCTTAGCACCATGGTTGTTTGGGTTATAGAAATGATGCGATAATTGTTTGAAGAAACGTCAGTAACACCGATGAATGTGTTAGGTGGCGTATTGCTTAAAGTAATACTTGCTATACCTGCAGAGCCTGCGGGAACAGTATTGGAAAATGTAAAATTTACACCTGTGTAAGAACGATCGCCCGAACATTGAAAGTTTGGAGCCACATTGCCACCATTGAAAGTAGAACCATTAGACCTGTAGGTTAACTTGTTGTCTGCACCAAAAGTATAGACGTCATCTTTTTGGCAATCGACTAAGGGGCCACCGCCATAGTATTGAGTAGGACTAGATTCTGTACCTACTACTACAGCATTTGCCGTTGCGCCTGGATCTAATTTCCAACTGCGGGTTGTAAGCAATTTGTAAGGATTATAGGCAGCAGGATCATCGGCTGCTACTGTTACCGTTTGTGAAGTACTGTCTATACCGCCGGGGCCATAAGCAAGTATCTTAATTATATAAGTGCCTTTATCGGGGAAGTAAGCAGTATCAATGGCTTTACCTGAAACATAGCCTTTGCCATCGGCCTTGTTCCACTCGTACATAAAAGTATTTTGTGAAGTACTGGACAAAAGGTACCTGTTTACCTGGCCGCTTATTGGAGTAACGGTAAAGGATGCTTTGGCCTTTGGTCCGATATCTTTTATGTCGTATTTACAACCAACCATTAATGTTACCATTGTTATAAGGAACAATGGAAGCTTAAGCATATTTAGAAATGATTTCATTTTTAGAAGTTTTTAGATTAACCTTTTCTATTAATCAAAGATTTTTAGTAACCAGGATTTTGAGCTAAACCTGCTGTTCTGATATCCTGGCTAGGGATAGGCAATAACTCATGCTTATTTGTTTTAAAACCAAGAGGTCCCAGTTCTTGTGCAGCTAATCCCCAACGAACAAGATCCTGGAAACGTACCCCTTCAAAGGCAAGTTCCAATTGTCGTTCTGTAACGATTGCCTGGAACAATGCCGTGCCGCTTGCTGTTACATCGCCTAACTTAGCCCTTGTTCTTACAAGGTTTAAATATTGTCGAGCTTTTGCATCATTAGCGGATTTATTGTATGCTTCTGCTGCCATTAGTAATACGTCGCTATACCGGATCATTCTCCAGTTGGTACCATAATTTAACTCGGCTACGTCAGCACCAGAAGAACTTGTTTGAGTAGAAAAGGTTCCGTACTTCCTTTGGAAAAAGCCTTCGTAATCCCATGCGGTAGGAGAAGTCCAATTTCCGCCCATAGCCTTTAATTCGGCTTCAGACATTACTGTTTGTTTCCTTCTTTCAATATCGCCTGCAGCTACAAACGCATCATACATTTTTTTCTTTGGTACATTGAATCCCCATCCTCCAATTAAAGAGTCAGTTGGCGCTTTTGTATAGAAATCGCTTCTTGGCCCCATTAGTTGTATATGAATGTTGCTTTCTGGTTGCCAGTCCCAAGGGAAGTTGCCCCAATTGTAATTACGACCGTTGGTGTAGTTTACTTCAAAAAGAGACTCTCTTCCAAATTCACCAGACTGAGAAAACACTTTACCAATGGACGGTTCGAGGCCGTATATGCCGGAAGAAATAACGCTTTCGAACATAGCAGCAGATTCGGTCCACTTAGATTGATATAAGTAGGTTTTACCAAGTAGTGCCTGTGCAGTTCCTTTTGAAACCCTGAAGACCTCATTAGGCGAATAGGCAGTTTTATTAGGAAGAACTGCGATAGCTTCCTGCAGATCCTTTTCTATTAAAGCATACACATCTGCTTTCTTTGCTCTTCCTAGAGCAGTGTACTGGCTTGGAGGAATATCACCAGTTACTAACGGAACATCGCCCCATAAAGTAACAAGGTCAAAGTAATTAAGGGCTCTTAAAACCTTTGCTTCAGCCATTAGCCTTTTGCGCACGTCTGTTTCCGGCTGCACGAGGTTAATTACCTTATTAGCACGATAAATAGTACCATATGCTAACCTCCACACACCCAGCACAGCAGCATTATCGGCGTCGTAGTTATAGTTATCCAGCACCTGGTACGACTCCTGATCGCCGGGTCCGCTACCGCCTGCATTGCTTTCATCGGTAAGCATTGTTTTAACCATATACATACTAACCCATGAGGTATTATAGTGGGCCTGCATAAGATCGTAAACGGCGTTCATTGCCTGGGTGGCGTCTTGGTCAGTTAGATAGAAGGTTTGTTCTATAAGCGTTCCAGGTACTTCCTGGTCTAAAAAGCTTTTCTTACATCCTGTAGCAAGAATGAAAGCAGCTAAGCCGGTAATTGTACTTTTTATTATTATTTTCTTCATGACAATCGTTATAAATTTTAGAAACTAAATTGAAGTCCAACAAGTGCTTTTCTGGCAAGCGGGTAAACTCCCCTGTCTATACCCAAACTATTATTACCACCACTACCTCCTTCAGGGTCTAATCCCGGGTATTTTGTAAAGGTGAAAAAGTCGTCGAGAGATACATAAATTCTTGCGTTCCTGATCTTAGCTCTATCGCTTAAGCGTTTTGCTAAAGTGTAGCCTAATTGTAGCTGGCGAATTCTAAAATAAGAACCATCAAAAATCATCAGGTCACTGTTATAGATGTATTGGTTATTTGTATTAGAAGCAAACCACGAGTTTGTACTTCCCGGTCCGGTCCAACGATTGGTATAAAAGAATGATGGCCTGTTAGCAGTTGGACGGTCAGTTCTATTAAATCCCATCAAAACATCGTTGCCAGCCTGTCCCTGGCCGAAGACCAATAGATCGAAGCCCTTGTAGGCGACATTGATACGACCACCATAGATAAAATCGGGATGTGGACTTCCAATGAAGGTTTGATCGGCGGTTGAAATTTGTTTGTCTCCATTAACATCAACAACAACAGGCTCTCCTGGTTTAGGTGCGTAACCAGTAATACCTGTTTTCGTTAGGTAAGCATTGATGTCGTCCTGGGTTTGAAAAATACCATTTGTCTGGTATCCCCTGAAAGACCAGACTGGTAGGCCGACTTTAAACACTGTTGCATTCCAACCTGTACCTACACCTGCTCCAGGCAACTCGTTAGTGAAAGCGTTTATTCGCGTGACTTCATTTTTGAGTGTAGAAAAATTGGCGGATACATCATAAGAAAAGCCTCCATCTTCTGCCGGTACTTTTCTATAAGCTAAATCAAACTCCCATCCCTTATTTTCCACTTCTCCGCTATTTATAAAGCGAAGGGTATTCCCTACGAAAGCAGGTACAGAAGGTCCACCAGGAGTTAAAAGATCTTTTGTTGTTTTCTTGTATTTATCTACGGTTAGTGTTAACCTGTTCTTTAAGAAAGAGATGTCTGCGCCAAGATCAACCTGCTCGCTTGTTTCCCATCTTAATTCAGGGTTAGGTAATGAAGTAGGAGCAGCACCAACTAAAAAGTTTCCGCCTGCATCAACATAGCCAGGGTTAACTGTTCCGACTAAAGCCTGCCATGCACCTATACCTATATTAGAGGTACTACCGTTTCTACCCCAGCTACCGCGGAACTTTAGGCTGTTCATCCATGCAGGAATACTGCTGCTGGTATAAAAGTCTTCGTTCGAAACAACCCAACCTAATGACACAGCTGGAAAAGTTCCCCATTTATGACCCTCGGCAAATACAGATGCACCGTCACGCCTAATAGAGGCATTGAATAAATACTTATTCTTAAAATCATAAGAAATCCTACCAAAGTAAGAATTTAAAGTATTAGAGTTTGCGTTACTACTTATCCTATCCTGAAGGTCAGGTACTGCATCTGCATAAGAAAAAAGTAGCTCCTCCTTAAACAAGCCGGAGTATGATCCGCCTACATAATTCCACATAAACTTGTTTGCAGAAGTACCAGCCAACAAATTAAAATGGTGATCCCCAAATCTCTTGGTATAATTCGCAAAATTCTCCCACTGCCAGGTAAACCAGTTATTCTGCCAGTCAGAGCCGCCCGCTTGTGTATTTAAACTTTCATTTGAAAACCAGAAGGTCGGTGTCCATCCATGTTCACGCTGAAAAGCACCATCAATACCAAACCTGCTGGTAAATTTAAAACCTTTAAATGGCTCAATATCGGCAAACACGTTTCCTTCAACCTTATGCTGAACTAGGTTGCCATTTGTAACTGCTATTCTTGCTAGGGGGTTGCCATATTCGCCAAAGATAAAATTGGAGATACCGTAGTAGTTACCGTTTGCATCCTTTACTAAAGTCCTGTTGGCAGCCAAGGCAGCCTGGGCACGGGGAGAAATTGCCCCGGTGTAAGTAACAGGCGTAAAAGGATCCATTGCTAATGCACTCCCCACCACCGAACCAAATTCTGAGTTTTCATTTAGTCCTCTTCTGTGAATATTGGCGTATGAAAGCCTGTTACCAATATTCAACCAGCTTTTTAATTTGTGATCTGAATTAAGCCTCACCGTGTACCTGTCAAACCTCGACTTGTCCCCCCCAATAATACCTTGCTGTGTGAAGTAGGTGCCATTCATCAGGAAAGTTGACTTTTCTGTTCCACCAGAAAAAGTAATTGCATGACGGCTTAGTGGAGCATTTTGAAATAAAGCATCGAACCAATCGGTACCCTGGCCACCATTTAATGCACCTAGGTCGGCTAGTGTAGGTCCGCCTGGCGTTTTTGCTTCAGCATTGTATTGCTGATACTGCTGGGCATTCATCATTTTAGGTAAACGACCCACTGATTGTTGGCCATACTGAGTACTATAAGTAATATCAGATGTATTTCTCCTACCCGTTTTTGTTGTTATAAGCACCACTCCATTTGCAGCGGCAGATCCATAAATAGCTGCTGAAGCTGCATCTTTCAATACCTCTATAGAAGCCACTTCAGAAGGATCAATGTTATCAATACCTCCTGTCCTTACCCCATCCACAATATAAAGAGGGTCAGCTCCTAGGTTCGAGCCTGTACCTCTTATCCTTATTCTCATGCCACTCCCTGGAGAGCCCGAAGTAGGAACTACATTTACACCTGCAGTTCTGCCTTGTAGCGCCTGGTCTATTCGACCGGTTGACACTGTATTCAGCTGCTCCGCCTTTACAGAAGAAATGGCACTTGTAACGTTTGCCCTTCTTTGAAGCCCGTATCCAATAACTACCACCTCATTAAGATTAGCTGAGCCCGTTTGCATTACCACGTTTACGACCCCTGAAGTTCCAACCGTTTGCTCAATAGACTGCATACCTACAAGAGAGAAAATCAAAACAGAACTAGAGGAAGGAACGGAGATTCGGTAAGCACCGGTTGCGTCGGCACTGCTAGCGGTATTAGTACCTTTAATTGAGACTGTAGCACCTGTAGCAGGTTCGCCAGTTGCAGTAGTCACCCGTCCCGTAACTGTAAGACCTTGCGCCCTTAAATTGGGTAGAGCAAGCAAGTAAAAGAGAAAACATAGAATTGTAACTCTAATTTTCATACACAAGCAATTTTTGTTATAAAATGAAAAAATGGCATTTTCAAAACCTCTGAAGTTTCCCAAAGAAGCTTTAACAAAAATGTAGTATCACCATTGCATTAACAAAAAAAGCACTACTACACTACTACATCATAGCTAAAAAAGTTATTTAATAAAGCTTTTTTTATACGTCATTGGTACTACTACAATCAATTTTCATACATTCAACTTTGATTTGCTTGTTGTATGAGAAAACCTGTTCTCTTTCTACTTATTTTTTTCCTAGGTGAAAAATTGTCAGGCCAAAATTCAATTGGTCTCCCTGATATTTTCAATTATACCAAACAGAATTATGGTGCGGGTTCTCAAAATTGGGATATTGCACAGGCTTCAAATGGTATTATTTATTTTGCTAACAACGAAGGCTTACTGGTTTTTGACGGCTCTTATTGGAATTTACATCGACTGCCTAATAAAACAATTGTCAGGTCAATTGAGCTAAAAGGTGAAAAAATATATGTAGGTGCTCAAAACGAGATAGGATATTTTAGCCCTAATAAAAAGGGAGAGCTCGTTTACACGTCACTCTTACCATTGCTACCAGAAAAAGAAAGGTCTTTCGCCGACGTATGGAATATCATTTCTTACGGTAACGACCTGTTTTTTCATACGAATAATAAAATTATTAGGTTAAGAGAAAGTAAGGTTATTATTTATAAAGACTTCGACTGGCAATTTTTGGGTTTAAGTAATGGCCGCCTCCTCGCGCAGAACCATAATTATAAAATCCTTGAGTTTAAGAACAATAGCTGGGCTGGCGGTATAAGCCAGTCCGTACTCCCAAAGGAATTTCTTGTTACTTCCTTCCTGCCATATAACAAAGACACTGCGCTTATCACTACTTTTAAAAAGGGAATTTATTTTCTTGCAGGCAACACTCTATCTAAATTTCAAACCCCGACG
>JAQBNN010000116.1 GCA_028288505.1 Segetibacter sp.
ACATCATTCAATGGAAGAACGCTGATGTACATAAAGTTGGCAGCCACATAAATTACAGTAACTATTAAGGTTCCTAAGAACAAGCTTAAACCAATATTTCGTTTAGGATTTTTTATTTCGCCTGCGATAAATGTTACGTTGTTCCATGCGTCGCTGCTGAAGATAGAGCCAACCATACTTGCCGCAATCGCTCCTAATGCAGCCATACCTAATACAGGTGTAAGATCACCGGGAGCATTAATATGTTTCATATCCCATGCATCAGTCCAGTTGGCGTTCCAGATATCTCCTTTGGCAGCCAGCAAAAATCCAAAGACAATTAAGCCGAATAGCGAAAGCAACTTGTTAACAGTAAACGTCGTTTGTATAAGCTTACCACCCTTAACGCCCTTTGTATTTACCCATGTAAGAAAAACTATCAGGAGGATGGAAACTAATTGTGCAGGATAAACTCTCAACCAACCAAGGTTCATCAAAATATTCTCATCCTTCATCTCCAGGGCAGGAACAAAGTAACCAGCGAACTTAGAGAAAGCAACACCAACAGCCGCTATCGTTCCTGTTTGTATCACTGCAAAAAAGCTCCAGCCATACAAGAAACCGGTAAGTGGATTATAAGCTTCTTTCAGGTAAACATATTGCCCGCCGGCTTTAGGAAACATGGCGCTCAGTTCACCATAAGTAAGCGCTGCAGCCAGAGTCATAAAACCTGTTATAAGCCATACCACTATCAACCATCCGGCGCTTCCTACATTACGCGTTATATCTGCGCTTACTATAAATATGCCCGAGCCTATCATGCTGCCAGCAACAATCATAGTAGCATCTAATAAGCCAAGTGTAGGTTTAAATGAAGATGAATTAGTTTCGGCCATGGTATAAAAAATTAATCCCGTCTTGCTTTTACAAGACGGGATGAAGATAAATTATTATAGAAACTGAAGCTTATTTTTTCTTATAGCTTTCATTCAATCCTTTCAACACCTCAGTTGTTATATCGTAACGTGGATCTTTGTAGTAAATCGTTCCGGGTTGGTAAGCCAGTATATAACTGTAACCTTTCTCCTTGTTATATTCTTTCAGGTAGTCTTCAATTCTCTTGTTTACATCCTGCATTTTTTTATACGATTCTTCCTGGAACTCAGCGCCCATTCCCTGCTCTTTGTTCTGTATCATTTTTTGCTCGTTCATCAGCTCCTGTTGCATCATACCTTGTCTTTCCTGAGTCATCGTTTGCGCTTCTTGCTGAAACCTGTTAACCTTATCAAAGTAGCGCTTCTTCAATCCACTCAATTCATTCGTCATGCCTTGCTCTCTTGTTTTAAGCTGGTTTTTTATCTCTTTCAGGTAATCGTAATTATTTTCGATAGAGTCCATTTCGAAATAAGCGATATTAAACGTAGAGGGATCGCTTGATGCCTTAGATGATGAAGCTAAAGTTGGTGCGCTTCCTTTTTTAGGAGAGCCTGAAAAATGAAGGTAAAATAACACGCCTATTAAAATCAATAAAACAACGTTGAATGCTAAGGATACATTTTTGTTCATGCAGGTAAAATTATTTGGGCAAAGTAAGGGGAAAGGCAAGAATAAAATTGTTAAAAAGTGGACGAACTTGCGTTGTAGGAATTATGATACCAGCGGTAGTTTTTTATAGCATCATCGTTGCGTCGCAATCACTTTATCGGCAGTAGTTATGGCAACAATAAAAGACAAACATGAGGAAGCGGATGTGAATATTATTCGCTTTTGCCGTTGCAGATGTTATTACCTGCAACTGTAGCAAAGACGATAACCTTTATGAATTGAGGTGAGGTCGATCATACTTATGTTGTTAACGAAAATACCGAGAACAGTTTAACACACAAAAAGAGGCAGGAAGCTTTTCGCTTCCTGCCTCTTTCATATCAATGGATAAACTAAACTGCGTAATCGTAGATTATTATCGTACTACTGACAGTTGCTTGCTAACCCAGTTCTTACCATTAAAAATTCTTACTACATAAAGGTCAGCTTTTAAATCAGATATACTAATAGTTACTTTTTGCGACGCAGTGTACTTATATTCTTTTAGTACAGTGCCCATTTTATCTGTAAGTAATATTTTATGTATTGTATTTGCGTTCTGTCTGGATGTTTTTCCTGCTGTTTGTTCATCCGTTGTAACGGCTTCTACTGTAAAAGATGTTGTAGCGGGGTTGGGCGACATTCTAAAGTTATCGCAGGGTACATAAGCATTTGCATGTGATCTAGATGATGTACCGCAACCATTTACTGCTTCAACAGAAATATCATATTCTATATCACAATCACGTGAAATAGGAAATTGCGCAAATGTACCATGATGAGTTGTCAACAATTGATTGTTTTTATACCAATTGTAGGATATAGCACTAGGTACATCTTGTATAGTTGCCTGAATTTTACGGTAGTCAATTAAAGGAAACGAAATTACACCAGGTTGAGGTGGTACGCCTACAATAATGTTTCTACTTGCGATAAAAGAACCACATGTAGAAGTAACTGCAGCAGTTAAAACTATTTGTCCATTAGATACTCTCGATACTGTACCACTCTGATCCACTCCGGCAATATTTAGGTCATTTACTGACCACACAATAGATGAGCCGGAAGGTAAATTACTAATAGTATAAGTTGCAGGATTGCAAATAGGTTCTGTACCGCTTTGTAATTGTATAGGGTAAATGCTGTTAAAATCTGTTGTGGGATTTTGAGTGATACCGTTAAGTTCGCCCTTGAACCATGCTACTAGATCATTGTCCAATGTCACATGTTCCATATTTTTATTTATCGGTCCATAGTATGTTGCAAAAGGTGTTTCATTAGAACAAACTAAATTTCTTGAATATAAAGGCTGGCAAAAATCATTACTGCCAGTAATTACTGCTAAAGCACTTATTGTGGGTATGAAATTATGATCGGGAAACAAATTATTTACTTTTAATGTTAAATGCTGACCACTTTGCTCATCCTTTGGTGGCAATCCCTCTGCTATTTGCTGTTGAGTGTTATAAGTTCCACCAGGAGCTGCATCTATACTACACACATCATTAAATGTAGCTCCTCTAATAACTTCCTCACTTTGAAAAAGACCCGTCCGTCTCCAATAATTAAAGATGGGCGAACTTGCGCCATAGCTTTTTGTAAAGCTGATCCTACTTATTAAACCACTCCTACCTAAGAAAAATCTATTTTTATCAAAAGTATATTGAAAATCCAAGACAGTCATGCCAGGAGTGCCGGTCAGTGTTCCATTAATACTTCCGTTTGCAATAGCTACTTTACGGATTTGCTGTGGAAATCCAATCGTATTTAAAACTCCCTTAAATCTGTCTCTAAAGCCTGGCGCTCCCTGTTGTTCTATATTAGAATTACCGCCGGAAAAACCCTGATTGTGCACAATAAGCATCTGCTTAGCTGCGGGATTATTAAGTCGTCCATTAAATTTTTCTTTAGCATCATCATCGTCTAAAGTGTAAGCTGCAAATCCAAGAAATAATTGATCGCCAATGGGAATGTTTGCCCCCAAATGAGGAGCATCAAAGCTTACATATAACTTGCAGTTGTGAGGAATATTGTTTTGCTCCATGTACGCTAATGCATAGCGGCTAATAAGCCCACCCATGCTTGGACCTACAATTGTTATTTGTTCCTGGCTGCTATTATTTATTAGTGTTTGGTTTATATCCTTTATCAGCTTTACCAATACCATAGCGTTGCGTTCTATGTAGTCAGATCCTCCATCTCTATATATAGGAATTCCACTCTGTGAAGTTCCAATTTGATAAACCGGAAAATCAAGAATAACAAGATCATTTCCAGCATCCGTTAATTCGTCACCCAAATATTTTGGACTGTTATTCTCCTTGTTGTATTCCAAAGTTTGATTAAAAATGTCTCTCCCTTGCCTTTGATTTCCAGGATCAAATCCATCAAGTATGATTATTGGTTTGGTTAATTGTGCTCCAAGTACAGGATTACCACCGTTGCTGCTTTTCAAATAAATAAATTTATCCCCTTTGCCTGTTGTAGCAACTGTTTCATCGTAACCCTGGAAGGCAGTTTGTAATTCAGATTCGAACCTTTCAACAGGAAAATCTGTTAATCTATCAGGAATTCTTCTTTGATTTCCTCCTGAAAAATTAATTCCATCTACAAACAAATAAGCAATATTGGTACTGCTGGTATTATCAGTATAATAGGTTGTAATGGTTAAAAATTGAGTTCCCTTATTTTGGTACGAAATTGTAACAGCGTTATTATTATATAAAGTATGCGTACCGCTCCCATCTCCAAAATCTATACTTAAATAACTGATTGTTTTATTAGTATTTGAGAAGCTATTATTATTTGACCAATTAAAAGTAATGGAGCCATTATTGGTGTAAGCAATATCAGCCAGGGCGGCGGCAATGGTAACCGTTTTATTTAACAGAAAGGAATATTGCCCATTTACAATATAATTTTGGGGATAGTGCACAATATTGGTATCGGCGTCGGGATCAATTTGGTTGAATGAAAAATTTAGCACTCCCAATTCTACATTTTCACCCAAAGAAGCTTTCGTATTATAATACAATAATTTTTCAGCAGTAATGATGTTTAAGGCATGGTAACTTGCTTTTTTAAGTTCCCCGCCTGCCTTCAAAAAATGCTGATAGCCGCTGGTATCAATTGAGCCAACATTAAAAGTTTGAAGCGCCGCCAATGGGTACACTCTGTCGTACAATACACCGGTAGGGATTTTGCTTTGATCGAACAAAGAAAATGTAGCATCGGCATCTTGATGATAAGTAGGAAAGTTGAGTTCAGGTGGAACTTATGCTATGACGTGGTTGGTCACAAGCAATAATAAGCCTGTAAAAAGCGTAAACAGTTTTTTCATTTTGGTATTTTTAGGAATAAATTAAGGGAGTTTAACATCGAAGCGGCCTTCGGTAATTTGCACTAGAGAATCATTATTAATGTTTTTTGCTGTAAAGTAAAAAGTCCCCGAAGCGATTTTATTATTTATATCATATTTTGTAATAGTAACCTTACCTGAATGGATCGAATCGGTCTGATATGGGAAAGCAAAAGGATCACTAATAGTGAATATTCCCACACTATTATTTACAGTCGTAGTATTTGGAAACCCTACAGCAGCATTACTATTCAGAAAATATTCTCCCGGAGCATTTGCCTCTTGTATAAATAAATCGATGTTTGATGCAATCCCCTCTTTCGCATTTCTTCTTTTAGTACTTAAATTAAAAAAGTATTTTCCATTTATTAAACGGTAGCTAGCGTAGATTGCTCTTAAGGGGGGTGCTGTAAGAAAGGCATCACTTGTATTAGCAGTCCATGGTTGTCCATCTACAAGGCAACCAAATGTATTTTTGCCTTCCTGCGTTATCGGGGGTAGTTTACATATGGGGTCGGCACAAGGTTTTTCCTTTTTGCAACTACCAGCAAAGAGAACGGTGAATAATGAAAGAAGTAATAACAAACTATAGAAATTTTTCATAATCTATTTTTTTATTTTAAGAAGAACGTTAAGAATGTAAACTACAATTAGTTTACATTAAAAATACCAGTAGAAAAACGGGAAAAATATTATTTTTTGCAGCTAAGTTTCTTTGCCATTGCAGGTGTTATGACCTGCAACCTCTAGCACAAATTATTAACCCTTGGGAATTGAAGCGAGATCAATCATATCTCTATTATCCCAGAATAGTTGTAACCGCAGAGACACAAAGACGCAGAGAAAATAATTTAAGTTCTACTCCGCATCTCGGCTTCCGCAATAATATTTCAGTAAAGAACCAACCGTACAAGAGTGCGAAGCAAGTAAAGCTCAATAGTAGCCCTGAACCCTGGCTCAAAAAAAAAGTAAAAAGTAAAAAATACATTCTTACTTCGAAGTGATTAAGCACTAACAACTCACTACTCACCATTACATGATAGCAAAAACGAAAAATGCAGACACAGCCTGGCGATTAAAGGCTTTGTTTGGTGGCTCGATTGGTAACCTTGTAGAGTGGTACGATTGGTACGCCTACTCTGCGTTTGCATTATACTTTGCACCTGTGTTCTTTCCACAAAGCGA
>JAQBNN010000128.1 GCA_028288505.1 Segetibacter sp.
CAGCCACCTAAACCGCAAAGCTGGTTCCGCAACCACAAGTCTTACTTGCATTAGGATTAGAAAAAGTAAATCCACGACTATTTAAGCCGCCCTGCCAATCTACTTCCATTCCCATTAAATAAATCCCGTGCGATTTGTTCATCACGCAAGGAATGCCGTCTATTTCAAATTCTTCATCACCTTCCTGCTTTTGGTCAAAACCTAGTACGTAGGTCATTCCACTGCAACCGCCACCCTTTACACCAATGCGCAAGTGCTGCGTATTATCAAAACCTTCTTCGTTAATTAGCCTTCTAAGCTCCTTTATTGCCCCAGCTGTAAGTGTCACAGGTACATTTAATACTTCTGCCATAGTTTGCTTCTTTTTACAAATTTACAATAAACTAATTTTCGAGCGTGTGTGCTGGCTTACGAGAATAGAAATTACTTATAGATATACCAAGTCATTAACATCGGCTTTCCTGTATTTTTGTATAAAAGGAAACATGGACTCAACAGTTATGACACTATCGATCGTAATAGCACTTTTAATTGGATGCTTTCTAGCCTATTTATTCTGGCAACAAAGAAAAGCGGCAAAAGAAGACGCGTCTGAGCCTTTGGATGCGTCTACCCGCACTCTTCGCCTACAAGCGTACGAAAGATTGACACTGCTGGTAGATAGGATTGCATTGCCAAACCTAATTAGCCGCACCAACATACCCGGAACCACAGCTCGCGAAATGCAGGTATTGCTTACGCAAAACATTAAGGAGGAATACGATTATAACATTAGCCAGCAGATTTATGTGAGTGTAGATGCCTGGAACGCGGTGAAGAATCTAAAAGAACAAAACATGCTGGTGGTAAACCAGTTCGCTAGTGCTCTTCCGCCCCACGCCACCGGCCTTGACCTCAACAAAGTTTTGCTTGAATACCTAATGGGCGACAAAAAAGGTCAGCTACACGAAGTGGTAAGCGAGGTTTTAAGCTATGAGGCTAAAAAGCTCATGTAACACTTGCTGCTTTATTTTGTAATATCAGAATTAGCAAAAGCCTTGTACTAACAAGCTTTAGAATAGATTTGCTTCGTTCTTGGGAAGAGTAGAAATGGAAAGCCGTGCTTGTAAAGTAGCTGGCCAGAAGGCGAACCTCCTTTTTACCAAGATACGGCTTGACTTACTGTTCACGTGTTTTAATTGCTGCTATAAGTACACCAGTACAAGTGAGTGACACAACGATGTTTGCCTGGAAAACTTCTGCCCGTCAAAAAAACTACTATCTCAAAATGACTAAGAAAATTACTACCGATTCTAACATTGAAATAGCACCAGTATATTTTGAAGGGCCTGAAATGAAAGAAAGTCCTGGTTCTTTCCCGTACACCCGCGGAGTTCAACCCGATATGTACCGCGGCCGCCTTTGGACGATGCGACAATACGCTGGATTTTCCACTGCTGAGGAAAGCAACAAGCGGTACCATTACTTATTATCGCAAGGTGTTAGCGGGCTTAGCGTGGCCTTCGATCTTCCTACACAAATTGGCTATGATAGCGATCATCCATTATCAGAAGGTGAAGTTGGTAAGGTTGGGGTGGCAATAGACAGCATCGATGATATGGAGACCCTGTTTCACAATATAAAGCTGGAAGAGGTAAGCACATCGATGACAATTAATGCAACTGGTTTTATTTTGCTTGCTTTTTACGTTGCATTAGCCAAAAGACAGGGCGCTGATCTTTCTAAAATTACCGGCACTATCCAAAACGATATTTTAAAGGAATATGCTGCAAGAGGAACTTATATCTATCCTCCAAAACCTAGCATGCGAATAATTACTGACATCTTTGAATGGTGTAGTAAAGAACTGCCTAAGTGGAATACCATTTCTATATCCGGCTACCATATTCGCGAGGCCGGCAGCACGGCGGTACAAGAAATTGCTTTCACGTTAAGCAATGGCAAGGCATATGTAGAGGCTGCTTTGGCTAAAGGTCTTGATATAAACGTTTTTGGCAAACGCCTCTCCTTCTTTTTTAATGCGCACAATAATTTATTCGAGGAGGTGGCTAAATTTCGTGCGGCGAGGAGAATGTGGGCACAAATAATGAAGGGCCTTGGCGCAACAGATCCAAAAGCAATGATGCTTCGCTTTCATACGCAAACCGGGGGCAGCACCCTTACTGCCCAGCAGCCTTTTAACAATGTAAGCCGGGTTACCATTCAAACACTTGCTGCGGTTCTGGGTGGTACTCAAAGCCTTCATACGAATGGTTATGATGAAGCGCTAAGTCTTCCAACCGAAGAAGCTGCACGCATTGCTTTACGCACTCAACAAGTGGTCGGCTTTGAAAGTGGGGTTGCTGATACGGTAGATCCTTTAGCCGGATCTTTTTTTGTAGAAAATCTTACCGCCGAGGTTGAGCAAAAGGCATTGGAACTTATTGCTAAAATTGATGCAATGGGTGGCAGTGTAAGCGCTATCGAACGTGGTTTTATACAGGATGAGATTGCTCGTAGTGCGTATGAATACCAGCAAAAAATAGAGAGTGGCGAGAAGATAATCGTGGGAGTAAATAAGTACCAGGTTACAGAACCTAGTCACCTTGCTGGCTTTAAAATTGATGACAGTATAAGGAATGTTCAAACAGATAAATTGAACGCACTGAAAAGCTCACGTAACCACCAGAATGCAAAACACTGTCTCGATGAAATAACTGCAGCAGCAACAGACGGAAGAAACCTGATGCCTTTGGTTATTGAAGCAGTTGAAAACTATTGCACGTTAGGTGAAATTTCGGATGCCTTAAGAAGTGTTTTTGGCGAGCATAAATAGACGAGTGACTATGAGGGTAGAGAAGAACAAAGAATACTCATTTGATGAGAAGCAGTACCTGTTCAAATATTTAGACCTGCACAAGCTTTTATATTTCCTGAATACGCGGAACCTCTTCTTTTCTCCCCTGGCTTATTTCGATGATCCACTTGAAGGCATCTCGGAGCAGTTTATGAATGAGAACGCGAAGGTGAATGCTGCCCGCAATACTGACGATACACCCGACCCGTCTGAACAGAATGAACTGCTTAATAGTTACAAAAAGTATTTCGATAAAGTGCAGCGTACTTTGTTTGCAAGTTGCTGGTTCCTGGGAACAAGAGAATCTTTGGCTATGTGGGAAAGCTATAGCAATAACGATAGTGTGGCCCTTCGCTTCAATTCTGAAGAGCTTACTAATTTGATGAAAGACCGTTTTCTCAAAATTGAAGAGAAAGATTTTTCAACAATGGCTTATGGTAAGGTTGAATACGTTAATCTCTCCCCTTTCGATCCAAACGATACAGAACTTAAGAATTGCGGTCACAGGTTTAAAGGCTTTATAAAAGACCTTAGTTATAAGCATGAGGAAGAGTTTAGATTTTTACTCATGCAAAAAGAAGACAAGGAGCAATACAACTATTTTGATGTAAGCATTGGGGATTTGCAAAACATCAACTTTACGATCATCACGCATCCCTACATGGAAAACTGGAAGTACAAGAATATTGAGATGTTCCTGCAAAACTTAGGCCTTGAAGACAAGCTGAAAAGATCGGAGATACCTACCCGTAAACGGATTTTTGATCTCCCGTAAGTCAATTTTAAGGCTTGTTAGCTTATGCCTCTGTCTTCATATACTTTTCGAAAAAAGCTTCGCTGTGCATTACTTCTATTTTCGAAATGTGAAAGTCACCCACATCTTCCGTTACAATACAAACACAATCATTCTCTTCCGCTACGTAATACTCGAGCCCGTCTTCAAAATCGAGCACAGCTTTGTTTTCGAGCGCTTTTTGTACTGATATTTTGGTAGCTTCCGCTATCTTAATATGCCTGCATAATAAGCCTATCTTTTCTTTGGCTTTTACAGCCTTGAACTTTTTCTCTGCAAAATAAAATGCAATGGCAAGGCAAATAGGTGAGGTAACAATTTCGTACTTAGCAGAACCAGCAAGGCTTAAAATGCGCGAAGAGTAAGTAAACAAAGGATATTCTTTATTAAGAATAGAAACTAAAATATTAGCATCTACAAATACCCTCATTTTTTCGATTTATAGAATTCATCCTTTGCAGCTTTGCGTGTTTTTTGTTTGGTAGTATACTATGCCTCTCCTTCTGCAAGTTGGTTAACCCAATCAGCTATAGGAAATTCTTCAAGAGAATTGTACTGGGAAGTAGTGATTTTTTTCAATAGAAATTCGATCATGCGGGACAAGCTGATGTTTTGCTCTTGAGCATAACGCTTTGCTTTTTTAATTACAGCTTCATCAAAGCTCAATGTGATCTTGGCATCCATACAACAATTTAAATAATACGACAATAAAAAAAATTATACGTATAATTTAATTTTCCGATAAAGTTATGGTTGAAGTTGCTGCAATAGAATGGGCTATTTTATCAGCCCGCATCTGCGGAATAAACTAAAAACTGTACAAGTGAGTGACACAACGATGATGAGTGGAGTTACCAGGGTCGGTAACAAAAAAAAATAGAATTATTAGAACTTGAAACTTGAGAATAACAACAAATCTCGGAGCTGAACAGGGTTAAGTTGCAGGAAGGTCAGCTATCAACTGCCACTTTTAAGCGCTTGCGGGAAAACGCTATCCCCCCCCCCCCGAGAATCGTACTTAATAGCAGCTGCGTCGGCAGCAGGAACTACACTGTAACCTTTCTTTTTAAAATAACTGAGCAAGGTATTTTCTAACGCGTCGCGCTGGTACCTAATCCTCAATAAATAACTGTCTGCCTGCAGCTGAAGTGACGCGGCGAGGGTCAGGCAAACCTCCTTTCCATAAATGCAGGTATCCGTTGCCTCAATTGAAAACTCCTGGAACGAATTCTTATTATCGTCGTTATTGATCAGTAGTAAAAACTGTAGTCGTCCTTTATTTAAAAAATATCCTTCACTCATCGGTTAATGCTTTAACGCCCCGGGGCTTTTAAAAATTTCTCCTCGAATTGTTCTAATCTTCTTTAAGGGTTTCTCCTGCTGCCGCCCTCTTCTAATAGAAACAGGTGGATCCACAAAGCCGTTGCTCCTTAGTTCAACTTTTCATATAAAGCTTTGGAAGAATAATCAAACATAATGCCTGTTGTGCCAAATTAAAACGCACGCCAAAACATTATAATATTTGTGGATAAATTACAAATTGCTTTAATGTTTCAGCCAAGCGATATAGTCATTCTTGCTTTTACTTTTGTTCAGTTTACTTCTTACGTAGTTGCAAAATCTCTAACTTTTTTAAATCTAGGTAACCAGCGCCGGTTTTTCATAGCATCATCGTTGTGTCACTCACTTGTACTTACAGAACGTTGTTCATCGCGTTCAATAATATAGCTTTTGGCAGTATGCGTACGCCTTGTAATTCAAAAAGCAAGGCTGCTGTCTCTCCTTGCTAGTGTAACAAAATCTCTACGTAACTTCCGCTCCTCAAAAAAAGTTGAATGAAAAGATTTGCACTTATTACTGCCCTTAGCAGCATAATTATTTCAGCAGTTGCACAAGATAAAATGACGCCCGAACTATTATGGAAACTGGGAAGAGTTTCGGGGATCGGAGTCAGCAAAGACGGTCACAACTTAGTGTATAGCGTAAGTACGCCAAGCATTGAAGACAACAAAAGCACCAGCAAAAAATACTTGCTACCAATTAAAGGAGGCACCCCAAAGGAAGTTACAGAAACGAAAGAATATATTGCAGATGATCGCGTTTCTCCTGATGGCAAGTATGTACTAACAGCAAAAGACGTGAAGTTGCGCAAAGTATTCGGGAAAGATGTGTACGAAGATTTACCCAAATCGAACGTGCAGATTTATGACAACCTCAACTATCGCCATTGGGACGAATGGGAAGACGGTGCTTTCAGTCACATTTTTGTTGCTCCTGTCGGCAAGCCCGCTGAAGCAAAAGATATAATGGCAAACCTGCCCTATGATGCACCACAAAAACCTTTTGGAGGCGACGAAGACTTTATGTGGAGTCCCGACAGCAAATCAATAATTTATGTAACCAAGGCTAAGGTTGGAAAAGATTATGCGATCAGCACCAACACCGATATTTATCAATACGACTTAGCATCGGGTAAAACAACCAACCTCAGCGGTGGCATGATGGGTTACGATATTAACCCGGCTTACTCTGTTAACGGCAACCTTGCGTGGCTAAGCATGAAGCGTGAAGGATTTGAGGCGGACAAACAGGACATCGTTGTAAACACCGGCATAAGCACCGTTAACCTAACCCAACATTGGGACGGCACTGTAAACGATTTTAAATGGAGCAACGATGGTCGCAAGATCTATTTTGTTGCCCCTGTTGATGGAACTATTCAACTGTTTGAAGTGGACTACGTGGGCGCCACAATGAAAGTTCCTGAAGTAAAACAAATAACGAAGGGTGACTTTGATGTGAACGGCATTGTGAGCCAGGTCGGCAACTCCTTAATTGTTTCCCGTGCTGATATGAACCACGCGGCTGAGCTATACAACGTAGACCTTACCAACGGAAGCATGGCGCAGGTTACCCATGTAAATGATGCCGTTTATAGCAAGCTAGCTATGAGCAAAGTTGAAAAAAGATATGTGACTACAACCGACGGCCTTAAGATGTTGGTTTGGGTAATCTTCCCTCCCAACTTCGACGCAAGTAAAAAATACCCGACCTTGTTGTATTGCCAGGGCGGCCCTCAATCGCCCTTAACTCAGTACTACAGCTTCCGCTGGAATTTCCAGTTAATGGCGGCCAACGGTTATATAGTTGTGGCTCCAAATCGACGCGGCATGGCCGGTCACGGCGCAAAGTGGAACGAACAAATCAGTAAAGATTGGGGTGGACAGGTAATGAAAGATTACCTCAGTGCAATTGACAACGTAAGCAAGGAGAATTATGTAGATAAAGCTCGGCTTGGTGCCGTTGGTGCAAGCTATGGGGGCTACTCAGTATTTTATCTTGCGGGTATTCACAACAATCGTTTTAAAACTTTCATCTCTCACGACGGTGTTTTCGATCTACGCAGCATGAGCGGAACTACTGAAGAGCTCTGGTTCACTAACTGGGATTTTGGCGGAAACTATTGGGATAAAAATAACAAGGTTGCCCAAAAAACTTTCACCGAGTTTAACCCAATTGAAAAGGTTGGCAATTGGAATAGGCCTATCCTTATCGTTCAGGGCGGAACCGATTACCGCGTACCCATCGAGCAGGGGTTGCAAGCCTTCCAGGCAGCACAGTTAAAAGGCTTGAAAAGCAAGCTCCTCTACTTCCCCGAGGAAAACCATTGGATCTTAAAAGCCCAAAACGCGATTGTGTGGCAAAGAGAATTCTTTAAGTGGCTTAAGGAAACGCTATAAAAGCACAAAACGAATAAATGAAAATGTCATCCTCTTAAGGGTGACATTTTCATTTATACCCGTTAATTGTAGTAAAATTCTTTTTGATCCACACATTGGGTATGCTATTAAGCATCGTTGCGTCGCACTCTTGTACTGCAAATCTTTATTGTACAAATGCAAGATGGTCGCTTCTACATACGTTTTCAACTTTATATGCAGTAAATGTTGTAAGTAAACCGCTTTGTTCTTCAATCCACATAAATAACACACTTATAAATATTGTCTTCAATAGCTATATAAATTTCTTTTATAAGTTTTTTACTGTATTTATGCACCCTATTCCGTTTATTCTATCTAAACAACTGCAATTATGAAAAGGGGACTTTTAGTGTCCATTGGTTTATTTATTTCAATATGTTCTTTTAGCCAGCGAAACAATTATTACGTATGGCCTATTGATACTGCCACTAAAAAAATTGTTTTTACCGAAGCTGCCTACCTTCTTAACGCTGATGCCGCTACCATTTTAAATGCAGCAAGTTCATTCTTAACCCGCTCCTTTCGAAATCCAAATGACAGCGTCTTCATCGATTCCTTAAGTAATACAGTTTATGCAAAAGCCAGTTATAACTTACCGGTAGAGCAAATTGGTGAAAGAGGTAAAGGCTATGTTTCTTTTGACGTCACTATCTGGTGCAACAAAAACTGGTACAAATATTCTTTTACCAATTTTCAACATCTTCCTGCTACCCCTAATGATGCAACAGGCGGCCCACTTGAAAACGAAAAGGCCATCTCCGGTTACCAGTTCCCCAAGAAATATTGGGATGAGTTAAAAGCTAAGGCCTATTACAGGATTCAAACCACCATTGAAGGCTTAAAGGAAACCATCCTGAAGAACAACAAATAGGCTTGTTTTTAAAAGTAAGTTTACTTATAGTAAACTTGCGGTTCAATTACTTTTAAAAACCCGGCGGTTATGAAGATCACACACATAGATATTTTCCGTTTCAGCATTCGCATGGAACCGTTTGTAATAGCGACAGGTACTATGCATTTCGCTCAAAATGTATTTATTCGAATTCATACAGACGAGGGCTTTTATGGAGTTGGAGAATGCTCAGCCTTTCCTATGATTGTCGGCGAAACACAGGAAACATGCCTGGCAATGGCAAAAGACTTTGCACAGATCTGGAAAGGAAAAGATCCGCTGGCAATTTCGGATAGAGTGAAAGAATTAAACGATTACGCTGCTCGAAACTCAACTGCAAAAAGTGCTTTCGACATGGCGCTTTATGATATTGCTTCGAAAGCTGCCAACCAACCCCTTTACAAATTTTTAGGTGGCAGCAAACGGAGCATTGAAACAGACATGACAATAGGAATTGCATCACCTGAGGAAATGGCTGAACATGCGGTGATGTTTGAACAACAGGGTGCGTCTATACTAAAAATAAAACTGGGAAAGAAAGTAGGCGATGACCTAGAACGAATTCGACTAATTAGAAAGTCCGTTAAACCTGCAATGAAAATACGCCTTGATGCAAACCAGGGTTGGAGTTACGAAGATGCTACTTATGCTTTGCAGGAAATGCAAGAATTGAATATTGAATTTTGCGAGCAACCTATGCGCACCTGGTACGACGATTTGCTCCCTCAATTATGTACTAACTCGCCTATTGCAATAATGGCTGATGAAAGCTGTTACAACCAGCACGATGCAAGAAGATTAATTGGCGCAAAAGCGTGTCACTCAATTAATATAAAATTTGCTAAGTCTGGCGGCATTACTGAAGCAATAAAAATTCATGATACTGCAAAGGAAGCAGGTATGCCTTGTATGATTGGTAGTATGTTGGAAAGTCGCCTGGCTTTGACAGCAAACCTTCATTTTGCGTATGCAAGTCCCAATGTTCAGTTTTTTGATCTTGATACTTGTTTACTGGGGCAATTGGAGGATCCCGTACTTGGCGGAGTGACTTATAAAGGCTTTTTCCTTGACTTGCCTGATGCACCAGGTATTGGAGCCGACGTAGATGAAGCTTTCCTGGGCAAGTGTGATCATTGGAGAATTTGATCTCATCTTGATTCTAATTTCCTTCTCCAAATTAGCTAGCAATAAACACCAGCAAAAACAAAAGAACAATTTTACAAAGATCTTTCGCCAAGGTAGTAACTGCTGATTCGCGGCGACGCCTGATTGTGGCCGGCTGACTGTAATATAAATATGTAGAGTTTTTCATATTGTAAATCTAAAAAGCTAAAAAGTCTCAAAATGGCGCAATAGGTTTAGCCTATGTCCTGAAAAGACATATTTGCTCACAAGGGCCAGTTTTATTTGTGTATAAGTGAGTTGAATAGAATTACCCAAAAGTTGAAGAGTGCGACGCAAGAAAAGCTGAGACTAGATTCTTAGCTGGAAGACAAAAAAATATAGCCTTAAAAAAAAAGCGTGCGGCGATAAGCGCAACGGACATTTTTTAAAGCTGGCAATTGTTTCAGTATGGGAATATTTGATAAAATAGGTTCTATGCAAGAAGGATCGTCATGTTTTTTTTGAGACTAATTCTTCCAACGCCAAATTCCTCTAATTTTATTCAAACTCCAGTTAATGAAATTTGTTCTTGCTTCCTTTCTGTTTATAATTACATCTACCTCCGTTCTTGCTCAAAAAATCAGCTATACCTTTTCTGCGCCAAATGCAACACACCACGAAGCAGAGATAACAGTAACGGCAGAAAAACTGCCTCTTGCCCCTGCTATTTTCAGGATGAGTCGGTCCTCTCCCGGCAGGTATGCTACACATGAATTCGGGAAAAACGTTTATAACGTAAAAGCATTTGATGCAGCAGGAAAGCCACTAACAATTGAAAGGAAAGAAGGCGATGTGTACAGTGTGGCGGGACATAAGGGAGTGGTAAAAGTGAGTTATACCCTGTTTGCCAATTATGCTGATGGTACTTATGCTGACGTTGATGCTACAGGTTATCACCTGAATATTCCTGCAACTTTTATGTGGGTGAAAGGCATGGAAAAAGCACCAATTTCTATATCATTTGCTGTTCCCAATAAAGATTGGAAAATTGCTACGCAACTAAAACAAGAAGGAACTACCACTTTTTCTGCTCCTGACTTGCAATATTTTATGGACTCGCCTGTAAAGATTGGAGAGCTTCATATAAGAGAATGGAAAGTAACTACCCCAGGCGCAAAGACATTGACTGTGCGACTTGCATTACAAGCAGAGGCAACAGACTCAATGGTTGATACATTCACCAACAACCTAAAGAAAATTGTTGCCCAGGCAAGTGAAGTTTTTGGCGAATACCCTTCGTTCGATTACGGCACTTATACTTTTTTAGCCAGCATAAATCCATATGTAAAAGGCGATGGCATGGAGCATCGGAACTCAACGATGATCACTATTCCAACGGTGTTTAATGCCAGCAACGATTTGTTAGGCGTCTTCTCACACGAATTCTTTCATTGCTGGAACGTGGAGCGGATTAGACCCAAATCGTTGCAGCCTTTTAACTTCGAGAAAAGCAATATGAGCGAGGCGCTCTGGCTTGCTGAAGGCTTTACGCAGTATTACGGTAACCTGTTGCAGGTTAGAAGTAAAGTAATAACTGAGCAGGAATTTTGGGACGGGCTTGGGAGATTGATAAATGCTAAAACAAATGTACCGGGTGGCGCAAATTACTCGCCTATTCATAATAGTCAGCATGCGGTGTTTGTAGATGCAAGTGTATCGATTGACAAGAACAATTACGCCAACATGTTTTCATCGTACTACACTTATGGTGGCGCCGTTGCTCTGGCACTTGATCTTGAACTACGGAACAAATTTGCAAAGTCTCTTGATACTTATATGCAGCAATTGTGGAAGCAGTTTGGCAAGCAGGAAGTTCCTTACACCTTACCTGGTTTGCAACAGGCACTGGCGTCGATAACCACCACCTCTTTTGCAGCAAACTTTTTTAGACAATATGTTTACGGTCATAAACCGTACGATTACACTACACCTCTTCGCGCTGCTAAACTTAATGTTGAAAAAGTAAATAGCCAAACACCCTGGATTGGGAACAATGCTATGAGGCCAGTTGAAAAAGGCCTTATGCTTGCAGGCAACACCGTTCGTAATACCCCGCTATACATAGCCGGTGTTGACGTAGATGACATACTAGTAGAAGTGGATGGGCAAAAGCTTAAAGAGTTAAAGGACCTTGATGTTATTAAGAAGCACAAGATAAATGAAACACTACCGCTCACCTATATGCATCGAGGCGATACCGTGAAAACAACCATTCAATTGTTAGAGAATAATTGGTTGAAGGTGGTTGATGCAAGCAGCACTCAGCCTGCAAGTGATAAGTCTATAACTTTTAGGGAAGCATGGATTGGGGACAAAACGAAAGGCAGGTAATCATCCTTGTGGTCCTGCTGGTAAAATAATTGCATACTTCATTAAAAAAGGTCGCATGGAAAACGTATTCTCAACCCCGATTAAGGTTAATAATAAAGAGGTGTTGTACCACATAATTTTCGAAGATGAAAAATATACTTTCCATGCGGATGTAGAAGATGCAGAAATTCCTTCCTTTAGTTTTCATCGTGAGAATAACCAGTGGATAGATGAAGATTGTATTGATTTAAAACTCAGAGCACAGGCCGCAGAAGCGCTAGAAAAATATCTTTTGTCGCAGCATTAAAAAAGTTTACGGTTAGATTTTTTTTGAGCCAGCAGCAAAACTTTGGGCTGCTTTTGTTGTGTCACTCACTTGTACTGTAGTTGTAATAGCAGCAATGTTATGCGCTAATAAAATTTTGGTAACACCTTGTCGCCAAACTCGTTTATAAAAAAGTCCTGTTGCTTGTTCACGTTATGTAGCGTGATCTTTTCAAAGCCAAGGTCAAGGTCTCGCTTAATCCAATCAATATGCTTTTGAATATTGGAAGAGATCCTCACCATTCCGTGCAGTTCTTCAGGTTGAACAAATTTTGCTGCAGCGTCAAATTGTTCTGTTTTCCAAAGATCGGCGAGTACAGTGCTTTTAAAAATGTTGGTACGCCACTGTTCATGTGCGCCGGCAATTGCTTCTTCATCAGTAGCTGCAAAAGATAGCTGGGTTTTTAAGTACATTGGTTTTCCCTCGCCGCCACCTCTTCTAAAAGCTTGTATCACTTTTTTCATTTCGGCATATTCCAGGTGAACGGTGAGTAAGCCATCCGCCCATCCACCCATCCACTCTGCTGTTTCCGGTGTTACTGCTGCACCAAAGATCTTTGGAGGAGTTGCAGGTAACGTATACAGTTTCGCCTCCTCTACTGTTACCCTTCCAAAATGTGTAACTGTTTCTCCATTTAATAGTTGTTTAATTATATGAAAGCATTCCAACAGCCGTTCGTTTCTCTCAGATTTTATCGGCCACTTCTCGCCTGTTATTCTTTCGTTCAAAGCTTCACCGCTACCTAACGATACTTCGAACCTGTTCGGGAACATTTCTGCAAGTGTAGCAATTGCCTGCGCTACAATAGCCGGGTGATATCTTTGCCCGGGCGCAGTAATAACGCCATAAGGAATTGATGTTGCCTGCATTGCAGCACCTAGCCATGCAAAAGAAAACCCGCTATGCCCCTGCCTTTCACTCCACGGATGGAAGTGGTCTGATGAATGAATGCTTTTAAAGCCCGCCTTTTCTGCCAGGATTGCCAACCTTAAAAGTTCACTAGGTGCAAATTGTTCGTGCGATGCCTGGTATCCTATCATATATTATTCTTTAATCAGATAGAACGCATCCAATTACTAAGCCACGAGGAAATGTTGCCACTGAAATTTTCCCGTTTGCACGACGGGCTAGTAAAGGTTAATTAAGGCGAAGATCGGTGCATGCAGAACTAATAGTACAAGTGAGTGACACAACGATGCCGAATTGAAAACAAATGCCGGAAACCAAAAATAAACTCGCAGTGGAATTTAAATTAACAATAACGTCAGCGTATTCAATGAAGTTGGCAAGGGCTTTTTCACTATTTTCAGCCCCTAATAATTTTGAATGAAAATATTTCTGGCAATTGTTGTTGCAGGATTTTTACTGCTCGCTAATTCAACACAGGCACAACAAAACACCTCTCCATCTTTTATAAGTGACAGCCTCGAAAATTATATTCAGCAAGGTCTTAAAGACTGGAACATTCCGGGCCTCGCTATAGCGATCGTTAAAGATGGCCAGACTGTTTTTATGAAAGGTTACGGTGTGAGAGATATTGAAACAAAAGAGCCTGTAAACGAGAACACGCTTTTTATGATAGCAAGTAATACGAAGCTGTTTACCGGCACTTCTCTTGCGCAATTGCAGGTTAATAAAAAGCTATCGCTCGATGATAAGGTGAGTAAATACATTAAGGGCTACACTTTATATGATAAGAACGTTAGCGAGCTGGTAACCATAAGAGATTTGTTGAGCCATCGCATTGGCACCAAGACTTTCCAGGGAGATTTTACTTTTTGGAACAGCAAGCTTAGCCGCGCTGAGATTATTAAAAGGATGCAGTTGCTGAAACCTTCTCAACAGTTTCGCCAAAGTTATGGTTACTGCAATAGTTGCTATGTAACTGCCGGCGAAATTATCCCGGTTGTATCGGGCAAGCCGTGGGAAGTATATGTGTATGACAGCCTAATTCTTCCGCTCGGTATGACGAATACACACACCCTTAGCCAGGGCATTGAGCAAAGGCGGAATGTGTCGAAACCATATACAACTGTTTATACCAACCAGTTAAACGTACTGCCTTATGATAACATTGATAACCTTGGTGCCGCAGGAAGTATAGTAAGTAATGTAAAAGACTTATCAAGATGGTTAATGATGCAATTGGACAGTGGCCGTTTAGAAGGAAAAAGAATTGTGTCGTGGCCAGCCCTGCAAGCTACCCGCGATATGAATATTGTTACCAATAGTCGTAAGTCTCTCAACTATCCTACGCATTTTCGCGGGTATGGATTAGGTCTTGATATTGTTGATTATAGCGGCAGGCAAGTTTACTCGCACACAGGTGGCGCTTTTGGTTTTGTTACCAACACGTGCTTTGTACCAGAAGAAAAATTAGGCATTACCATCCTTACAAATAACGATAACCAAAGCTTCTTTGAATTACTTCGTTACCAAATTCTTGATGCCTACCTTGGCGTTGCTTATACCAACAGAAGTAAAAGATCATTGCCCGCTTTCAATAGAGAAATGCAGGAGACAGCAAAGGCTACGAAAGAATTAAAAGACAGGGTAAAAGGCAACAACCCAACCCTTGCATTAGATGCTTATACCGGCACTTTTAGCAACGAGATTTATGGGGACATAGTAATTACAAAAGACGCTGCCAGCAACAAGCTTAACATTGATTTTAAGTCGCACAACAAGCTTAAAGCCACGCTCGAATACATGGATAAGAACGAGTGGTTACTAACCTATAATAACATCGGTTATGGCCTGTTTGCTACCACTTTTAAAATGGATAAAACAAAGGCGCAATCTTTAGAAATAAGGGTCAACGAGTTTCTTGAATACGATCCTTACACTTTTACAAAATCTGTTGCTGTTAAGTAGCAACAAGCGCTGCAAGTGGCTACATAATAAGGTGAGCTTTTTTTGTTGATGTGCTTTAGTTTTTCATAGCGTCATCGTTGTGTCACTCACTTGTACTTGTATACTTTTAAGCAGCAGATGGGTTTAGACATTTACTCGCTATTGGCTTGTTAGTAGTTGTTACTAATAATAGTTAACTAATTAACGTGTCACTAATACTCTTCAAGATTTGAAAGATTAATCTTAATTTGGAAGTAAACAAACTGTTATGAAACGCCTACTTCCATTTGTTTTTTTATTAATCTCTACTTACATCTTTGCCCAAAACGAAGACGCTAGAACAATGCCTCCTGAAGACACAAGGCCTGATACAAATTTGTGGTGGATACTTGGGGTTATAATTGCGATTGGACTTGGAATGGTCTTATACATCCTGATAAAAAAGAACCCCAAAAAAGATGTGCAATAATTAAGATCGCCATCTAAATTTAAAAATCCTGCTCTCAGTTTGCTTCAACAATTTGTTTAAACGGGTAAAGAACCTACCTGATGAGTTGGAAGGTTAAGCCTGCACGGTATAATAACAAAGGAGTATTAATTGTTTCATTTTCTGCAATCAGTTTTTTTACGCACTGAAAAAGAAATAACTATTTTAATCTTGCTCCAAACAAAAGGCTTCCAATTCTAACCATGTTGCTGCCTTCTTCAATAGCCATTTCGTAATCGCCACTCATGCCCATTGACAGAGTTGTAATTTTAACTGCTGAAGAAGAAAAGTCTTTATACTTATCGTATAAAATTTTTAAATACCGAAGCTCTTCCCTCACCTTTTCATCATCATTACTAAAGCTTGCCATTCCCATTAGTCCTTCAACCTTTACATGGGTATATGCTGAAGCATTTTCTGTTAATTCTTTAACTGCTTCGGCCAACTCGTTCTCATCCATCCCAAACTTGGTTTCTTCTTGGGCGATATGTATTTGAAGCAAGCAACTGATAATCCTGTTGATTTTGTTTCCTTGCTTATTAATTTCCTTTAGAAGTTTAAGACTATCTACCCCTTGGATTAAGTGTACGAACGGCGTTATATATTTAACCTTGTTGCTTTGTAAATGGCCAATAAAATGCCACTTAACATTCCCAGGTAATTGCAGCTGCTTATCCACCAGCTCCTGCACATAGTTCTCGCCAAAATCTCTTTGTCCAAGATCGTAGAGCTTTTGAATATCACAGACCGGCTTTATTTTGCTCACTGCCACAAGCTGCACACCTTTTGTCTCCAAGCTTTCGATGATCTCTTTGTATTTTTCTATGTTTATTGCCATTCGGGCTTTTTATTGAAAGCAAAATAAGAGCAAAGTAGCTTGCAAAGCAAAGAAGCTTTGCAACTATAGCTTAAACAACGATTTCTTTCTAAAATATTTACAAAGCTTTGCTCTCTCTAACAACCCATTACTGTATATTTTTGCAATCAGGTGGCACTGTTTGTGATACTTACTAGTAACAGTTGCTGCGAGAATAACGATTGCTTTGAAGACTAGAGCTATGAAGAGGAAAACAGGACATGCTACAATTCTATTATTCTGCCTAATCACTATTAGTTGCAAAACCACTTCTTATTTTGGGACACCTAATTCTGTTAAAAACGTTTCGGCTAAAGTTTTTCTTGCTAACGGAGACTGTGTAAACGGTAAAATAACAGTAAATACTAATTATGTAACGGGTGGGAATTTAAGCGTTCATACTTCAATGATTAGCAAAGGTGTGAAATATAAATTGTCAGAAATAAGAGGTTACGAAATCAACAATACCTTTTATGCTTTAAAGGAAATCAAACGCAGCGCTCGGGGAGGTACAACCCGCATTTTTATGAAGAAAATTTCACGGGGAAGTAATGATCCTGAGTTGTACGAGAACACCGTTAAAAATATGATTGCCGATAAGAATAAGCCTGCAACCCTCCTTACACGCAGCTATTACATAAAACTTCCACAAGACAGAAGCAACATTGTTTATTCACTAACAGAATTGGAAAGGAGCAGGAACTTTGATGAAAGAATTATGCTCTTTCTAAATACTGACTCTGAGCTTGCTAGGGCAATAAACTCAAAATACAAAAGGCAGCCAATACCAAAAGAAAAACGATCTGAAATCCTAATGCAAATCGTTCAGGAATACACAGGTTCAGAATAAAGTTTAAGTCGCCGAATAGCGTTAAGCAAACGCACAAGAGTGCGACGCAACGGAAGAAAGATGTGTGTACAAATGCCGGGAATAAAATCTTTTATAAAAACGAAAAGGCCACCATAAACAGGCGGCCTTTTCGTTAAAACTGTATTCTTATTATTGAAGTATAGCTCTCCCGATCACTATTCTTTGCACCTCACTTGTACCCTCGTATATCTGTGTAATTTTAGCGTCGCGCATTAATCGCTCAACGTGGTATTCTTTTACAAAGCCATAGCCGCCATGCACCTGCACCGCCTCGATAGCAGTCCACATTGCTGCTTCGCTGCTAAACACTTTTGCCATAGATGAGCTGGTAGCGTAATCAATTCCCTGGTCTTTTTCCCACGCAGATTTAAGGCAAAGCAACCTTGCCGCCTCAACTTTTGTAGCCATATCGGCAAGTTTAAATTGTATGGCCTGGTGCTGCACAATTTCTTTACCGAAAGCCTTTCGCTCCTTTGAATATTTAAGGGCTAGTTCAAAGGCGCCACTTGCAATACCTAAAGCCTGGGATGCAATACCAATACGACCACCAGCAAGTGTTTTCATCGCAAACTTAAAACCAAATCCATCTTCGCCAATCCTGTTTTCCTTTGGCACTTTCACATCTGTAAACATGATAGAATGTGTATCGCTGCCACGAATGCCCAGCTTATTTTCTTTGGGCGATATAGATACACCCGGCCAGTTCTTCTCAACAATTAAAGCGTTGATTCCTTTGCTTCCTTTTGCCGGGTCTGTTTGTGCCATCACTAAATAAACAGACGCGGAAGAGCCGTTGGTTATCCAGTTTTTTGTACCATTAAGAAGGTAGTATTCCCCCATGTCTTCGGCAGTCGTTTTCTGTGAAGTTGCATCGCTGCCCGCTTCGGGTTCGCTTAATAAAAACGCGCCAATATATAACTCCCCTTCTTTAATGCCTTGTGCTACCG
>JAQBNN010000155.1 GCA_028288505.1 Segetibacter sp.
ACAAGTGAGTGACACAACGATGATGCTATGAAAAACTTCTGTTGGTCAACAAAAATCTACACAGCCCCAAAGAACATGTAAGCCAAAAGAATAGCTGTTAGTATACCAACCAAATCAGCCAGCAACATGGCGCCTACGGCATACCTTGTATTCTTAATTGACACCGCCCCAAAGTAAACAGCAATTACATAAAACGTAGTATCTGAAGCTCCCTGGAAAATGGAAGCAAGTCGGCCGGCAAAAGAATCCGCGCCAAAATTGCGCATGGTATCTATCATCATTCCACGGGCACCACCACCACTAAGCGGCCTGATCAACGATGTTGGTAATGCATCAACAAAACGTGTATCGGCACCCATTAAAGCAAAGAAAGATTTAGCGCTATTAATAATTACATCAAAGGTTCCGCTGGTACGAAGTAAACTAACAGCTACTAACATACCAACCAGGTAAGGAATGATACGAACAGCGGTTTCGAAGCCACCCTTGGCGCCATCAATAAAAGCATCGAAAACATCGATCTTTTTGTATAAAGCCCCGAAGACAATTAATAAAAATATAAGAAGGATTAGTCCATTGCTTAATACGTTTGAAAAGGTTTGAACAGAATGTGCATCTAACCGCGTAAGATAAAGAACCAACAAAATAAGGATAGCAGAAAGTCCGCCTACCCAGGCAAGTATTACTGGCTGTAGCAGGTTGATCTTTTGCTTGAATGCAACAATAAACATCGCAGCCATTGTTGCTACAAAAGTCGTTATCATGCAAGGGACAAAAATATCGGTAGGATTAGCGGCCTTCATAGATGCTCTTACCGCGATAATACTTACTGGTATTAAAGTAAAGCCCGCAGCATGCAGGCATAAGAACATGATTTGTGGATTAGATGCTACTTCTTTTTTAGGATTGATCTCCTGCAGGCTTTCCATAGCTTTAATACCAAAGGGTGTAGCTGCATTATCTAATCCTAAAAGGTTAGCGGAAAAGTTCATCATCATATGCCCCATCGCCGGGTGATCTTTTGGAAGATCAGGAAACAGCCTGGAGAAAAACGGGCCAATGATCTTCGACAATAAACGGATACCTCCCGCCCTTTCAGCAATACTCATAAAGCCCATAAACAAAGCCATAATTCCTACAAGTCCTATACTAATATTTACAGCGCTCTTACAGGTTTCAATTATCCCATCGGCCTTCTTGTATAAAGTAGATTGAATTGAACGATAAGTATGAACTTTTATAGCAGGATTGATGCCTTTTAAAACAGTAACCGAGTCAGAAATTGTGTTCTCGCAAATAACAACAGCAGGTGGATGGGCCGAATCAGCAGGAACGTAGCCATAGCTGCCAAGGTATTTACCAAATCCCTCTCTCGAACTGATACCCGACGTTTCAGGAGAACCAACCATAACGTAGCGTACAGTATCGTAAGCATCATCAGCCTTGCCTGTAACCATTTGGCTAAAGATTTGGTTGTCTCCAAAAAAGAAAGCTTTGGAAGCCGCCACAAGAACTGCTACTATAATAAATGCCGACCAAATTCTGCTTAATGCCATATGCCCTTTAACGTTTGAATTGTAGGTTCATTGTTTGTTTACAATTAAAGCTTCAGCGCCGTAAAAACTTAATTATCAGGCGCAATAATACGTCTATACTTTCAAATTCAAATTGCCTACTTTTGCCGCCGAAAATGAAGCAGAACAGGTATACGTTTCATTCAGAAAAACAATAATCTTTAAAACGAAAATATAAATGGGTTTACAAGCCGGAATAGTGGGATTGCCAAACGTGGGCAAGTCAACATTGTTCAACGCACTGAGCAACGCAAAAGCGGTTGCCGCAAACTTTCCTTTCTGTACAATTGAACCAAATATTGGTGTTATCACTGTTCCCGATGAACGTTTGATAGAACTGGAAAAAATTGTTGTGCCACAGCGTGTAGTGCCAGCAACTGTTGAAATTGTAGATATTGCCGGCCTTGTAAAAGGCGCAAGCAAAGGTGAAGGCCTGGGTAACCAGTTCCTAGGAAATATTCGTGCTACCGATGCCATCATCCACGTGGTTCGCTGTTTTGAAGATGACAACGTTATACACGTTGATGGCAACGTGAACCCGGTAAGAGATAAAGAGATCATCGATACCGAATTGCAATTAAAAGATCTTGATACTATAGACAAGAAGATTTCTAAAAGTGAGAAGCTCGCAAAAACTGCCGATAAAGAACTTTTAAGAGGTCTTGAATTATTGAAAGAATTGAAGGCTTTCCTCGAACAAGGCAAAAATGCACGAGGTTTCCAGGCAAGCCCTGAGGATAAAGAGAAGTATTTCGCTGATCTTTTCCTGCTAACAATAAAGCCGGTTATTTATGTATGTAACGTTGATGAAAAAAGCGTAACAACCGGCAACAACCACACCCAGGCTTTAAGTGATGCAGTGAAAAATGAAAATGCCGAGATCCTTTTTATCAGTGCAGCCATCGAGAGCGAGATAGCGGTAATGGAAAGCTACGAAGATCGCCAGTTGTTCCTCGAAGATATGGGCCTGAGCGAAAGCGGTGTTGCACGCTTAATTAAAAGCACTTACCGCTTGCTAAACCTAGCTACCTACTTTACTGCCGGCGTGCAGGAAGTTCGTGCGTGGACTATCACAAAAGGCATGGTTGCTCCCCAAGCTGCAGGTGTTATTCATACCGATTTCGAAAAAGGCTTTATTCGTGCTGAGGTAATTAAGTACGCAGATTATATAAAGTACGGTTCAGAAGCTGCCTGTCGCGACAATGGTAAATTCGCTGTGCAGGGCAAAGATTACGTGGTAGAAGATGGAGACATCATGCACTTCAGATTTAACGTGTAAAGACCAAGACCTAATAAGTAAAAATCTCAGCAATTGTTTTGCTGGGATTTTTTTTGTTCCGAGCCCCCGTTTTTCATAGCATCATCGTTGTGTCACTCACTTGTACTATTAGTTTTTTATAGCAGCAAGAAACGGAACCATAGAATCGCTTCCCAAAATTAAAATAAGGACTGTTTAAAAAACCTTTTCATTCTCTCTACTCCCTTTAGGGTCGGGGCTTAATTGAAACTTTATCCTCCTCGAAAACCAAAGGCACTGAAAGCAACGCACGAAATTGCTTATAACCCGCCTTACCAGGAAAGTAAGCATGCAGAAGCAGTTGCGGCGTTCCATCAGGACCAGTTACTACCGAAGGATGCCCTGGCGCCCACCACTCTTCTGTCGACTTCAAAAATTGCTTCGGCATTTTATTATAAGGCCCAAGAGGAGAATCAGCAACCGCAACACCTATCCCGTATTGATCAGTAGAAAAGTCGTTGCCGGCATAAAACAGGTAATATTTATTGTTATGCTCGGTCACCCACATACCTTCCACCAGGTGTGCTTCCCAGTCAAGGTCGTTTTCAATAATTTTAGTCCGCTCTCCTATTAAAGATGAGCCATCCACTGAGAGTTGCTGGGCAAACATTGGCGTCTTCATATTTTGCAAAACGCGCCTTATTTTTTCCTGTACAGCAGAAGATTGGGTAGCCATTAAAGCACCCAGCTTTTCATAGAACTCTTTATAACCCGAGATAACGGTTTCAATTAACACCTGCGTAACCATAAACCTTTCCATAGGTTCCAGCAACCGTGCCCATGGCCATATTGTAAGAATAAAGGAAGCTGTTGTATGCTCCTCCTTGCCATCAAAAAGTGTTGGTATTAATTCAGGATGATCGTATAAAAGATCGTTCAACGCGGCGGGCCAAACATCGTTATTATCTTCCTTCCAATACAAGAAGACGGCATCCTTGTCCTTAACGAAAACGTGCGGGTCTATAACGTTTGCAGTTAGTATTGGCTGTGGGGCTGCTACAAAAGGTCCTTCAGGGTTTTGAGAGCGGGCCATACCAATACAAAGCTCTCGTGTTAGTTTATCTCTTGCTACAAAATACAACCAGTACTCGTCTCCAACCTTGTGCATCTCGGGTGCCCAAAAATCGCTTACTAATTCACCGTCTGCCGGCCATGCCGGCTACTCTCCTTTCGGAAATACAAATACTACAAATTCACA
>JAQBNN010000177.1 GCA_028288505.1 Segetibacter sp.
AATAGAAATAAGAACAATAAATGAAACGAGCGACCACAAGCCTCGTTGATTTGGAAAGTTGAAATGGCCGAGCGCAAACGATAAGTAGAAGAAGGAGCCAATTCCCCTGATACCAAAGAAACTAATCCCTAATTTTTCCTTGCGGTGAATGCCCGTACCAATTAGTGAAACCATACCTGCTAAAGGACGGACAACAAAAATAAAAGCGAGACCGGCTAATGCCATCGGCCATGTAAGATCATTTAGTATACCGTTAACTAAAGCGCCGCCAAAGATCATGAGTAGAACGGCGATGAGTATTCTTTCTATTTGATCAGTAAAAGAGTGAACCTTTTGGTGGTACTTGTGATCCATTTCGAAATTGCGAATGGTAAGCGCAGTTACAAATACAGCTATGAAGCCGTACCCGTGCAATAGCTCTGTTACCCCGTATACACTTAGGGTAGTTGCAACACCAACAAAGCCATCTTTTATGTGAACGAAATTTGTTTTATCGGGCAGGTAGAAAACGAGGAAAGCAAGGAGTCTTCCTAAAATGAAGCCGGCGGCTACACCCACGATTATTCGATAGAATAAATCTTTCCAAACCCATTCAGTAATTGATGCATCTCCATTAGTAGAGATGATGCCGAGTGTTATGGCCAGCCATGTAAACGGGAACGCCATTCCATCGTTCATTCCCCCCTCAGCAGATAATGAAAATCGAACATTGTCTTTGTTATCTTCTAGCGGCGGCCCCACCTGTACGTCTGATGCAAGTACAGGATCGGTTGGTGCCAGCACGGCTCCTAATAAAATAGAGGTGGCCCAATTGAGTTTTAAAAAATACCACGCAATAAATGCAAACAAAGCAATACTTATTAGCATGGTGTAGCTCACGAGCCTGAACGGCACCCGCCATGTCTTAAATTTAAAGGGTTCATCGATTTTTAAACCCGTACCCATTATAGAAATAAGAACAACCAACTCGCTGAAGTGGACTATAAAAGTGTTGTGTTCAATCGGGTCGGGCTTAGGAAGTATAGGAAAAATGGAATAGACTAAAACTCCGAGCAATAAGTAAATGATGGTATATGAGATCCTGATCTTTTCACTTATTGCCGGCATCCAAGCCATACTTAAAGTTGCGATCCCGATAATAGTGAGGCAAATCAGGTAAACATCCATGGCACCGTAAGCCGAAAAAATTGTGCCCTATTCGTTCTTCAGGCTATCTTTCTTAGTGGGTTTTTTAGATTTAATTTTACAATTGAAATCTTGTTTATGGAATATGCACTATTAGGTGGATCCGATTTAAACATTAGCCGCATAGCTATGGGCTGCATGTCGTTAAAAGACAACCAGCAGTTAAACGAAGCAATAATCAACAGGGCAATAGAAAGGGGCATAAATTACTTCGACACTGCTGATTTGTACGACAAAGGATTAAATGAGGAGAGATTGGGGGCTGCCTTAAAACAAAAACGTAAAGACGTTGTGATTGCTACTAAAGCCGGAAATATATGGAGGAGTAATGGCAGCGGCTGGGATTGGAACCCGTCAAAAGAATATATACTTGCTTCTGCCGAGGCAAGCTTAAAGCGACTACAAACAGATTACATTGACATGTACCAATTGCATGGGGGCACAATGGAAGATCCTATTGATGAAAGTATTGAAGCCTTTGAAATTTTAAAGCAGCAGGGTAAGATCAGGTGGTATGGCATTTCTTCAATACGACCTAATGTAATAAGAGAGTATGTAAAGAGATCGAACATTGTAAGCGTAATGATGCAGTATAGTTTACTGGACAGAAGACCTGAAGAAGCAACACTAGACTTGCTTAAGCAAAACAACATTGGTGTACTTGTAAGAGGAAGTGTAGCAGGCGGACTCTTAATAAACAAATCACCAAAGGCTTACTTAAATTATAGCGAAGAGGAAGTAGCAAAGGCTGCAGCAGCTATACAATATGTTGCTACAGGTGAAAGGCAACCGACACATGCGGCAATTCAGTTTGTACTCGATCACTCAGCAGTTACCGCAGCGGTTGTAGGTGTAAGAACACTGGAACAACTAGAAGAAGCCATAAGATCGATTGAAACAAAAAAAATAACCACAGAAGAAATACAATTATTAAAACGTGCCATTGCAGTAAACACCTACGAGCAACACAGGTAGCATTACTGTAACAGTTTTATACTCGCCGTCTTGTCAACGGTGCACTGCATCCACTTTTTCGCTTCATCGTCTTTACTTCTTTGTGCGTAGTTAAGTGCTCTTTCACCTTTCACATCCTTCAGGTCTTTTGTTGCACCCTTGCTTAGCAGGTATGCAACCACTTCCAATTTTGCGTTTAGCCCTGCAAGCATTAGGGGAGTTACTCCGTCAACTGTTTTTGCATTCACATCTGCGCCTGCTTCTACAAGTAACTTTATAGTATTAAGGCACGAGTAATAAGCGCAGGCAACATGTAAGGCCGTACGTCCTTTCGGCGATTTATTTTTATCGGGCTCGGCACCAAGCTTTAGCAAAAACGCTACTCGTTCAGGGTTGTTTGCAAAGCGGCATGCGCTCATTAAATTATCTGTTCCTACCGTAGAATCGTATTCATAAATATCAACTCCTTTTTCAAGCAAACTTATAACCGTTGGCTTATCGTTTCTCGCTAAAGCGTCCCTCACTGCCTGTGCATGTATTCGGGTTGACAGAGTAATTAGCAGCATCAATACAGATGTAACAACAATATTTTTTTTCATTTGAAGAGACTTACGCTTTGTAGAAAAATCATTGGAATATGGGTGGTAAAAGAGTCACTGTTCAAATTGTATAACGCCATCATGTTATTTTTATTTTTGATACCAGCATTCTGCAAAAATTAAACATCGTTGTGTCACTCTCTTGTACCGCTAATCTTTATTCAGCCGTGTAAAACTAAGCGGAGTGGGCGCTCATTCTTTTAAAAACTGGAACATGTTTTTTAGCGATAACAATAAACATTTAAAAATGGACAAGAAGCTTAAAGGCCAGTGCGCCATAGTTACAGGCGCCAGTTCCGGTATAGGACAAGCTATAGCCATAGAGCTTGCACTTAATGGTGCTGATGTGGCGATTAATTTCCACAGTAACGATGAAGGTGCAGCCGACACATTACAACAAGTACAAAATGCCGGGGCAAAAGGAATATTGATAAAAGCAGATGTAGGACGTGAGGCTGAAGTTTTAAGGATGTATGAAGAGGTCTATAAAGAATTCAACACTGTTGATATATTAATAAGCAACGCAGGCATACAGAAGGATAACCCTATTACAGAAATGAGCCTGGAAGACTGGCAGGCAGTATTAGATACAAACCTTACTGCGGGCTTCTTATGTGCACGGGAAGCTATAAAAGAATTCCAGAAGAGATCGATACCACAAAATGAAAAACGGTCGGCCGGAAAGATTGTTTTTATAAGCTCTGTACACGATATAATTCCATGGGGAAAGAGAACAAATTATACTGCGTCGAAAGGCGGCATCAGCATGTTTATGAAGTCGCTTGCACTAGAGGTAGCAGCAAAGAAGATAAGGGTTAACAGCATTTCCCCCGGTGCTATAAGAACTAACATAAACGATGAAAGCTGGAAGGATCCTGAAGAAGCAAAGAAGATGCTCGACTTGATACCTTATAAACGAATTGGTGACCCTGAAGATGTTGCCAAAGCAGCAGCATGGCTTTGCAGCGATGATGCTGATTACATAACCGGGGCAACACTTTATATTGATGGAGGCATGACACTCTATCCCAGCTTTGAAGAAGGTGCTTAAAATAAACTAACGACTCAAGCCATGCGTTCTAAAACGACCAATAAGGTGCTGCTTTGTTGCTTGCTAAATGATTAGCTGAATTGTTTTAAAGCCGGAAGGCTGCATAAAGATTTGCGGTACAAGTGAGTGACACAACGATGTATAATCGAGGTTCAAATGCCTGCTACCAAATCTATAATATTAATGCTTTCATTAGGCCTGACCAGCCAATCTCGAACGAGTAAGTTTGTTTACTCTTAAGTACACTTCTGAGATTGACATAGGCATAGGTATAAAGTCATCAGCGCCCATATCAAAAGCATCTTGCAAGTAATCTTCGTTGTTTACGGAAGTCATTACAATTACAGGGATGTTGTTTTTCTTAACCTGGGCAATAAAGGCCAGGCCAGTTTTAGAAGGAATAAGGTTTGCGACTACAAGCGATGGTTTGTTCTGTTGGATTATCTCAACGGCTTCATCAGCATTAGAACAAAAGATAACCTGGTAACCATTGCGATTGAAAATTAGTTGCAAGGCAGAAGAAAGCGTAGGACGCTCTTGTACAAATAGTACGTTCATTAGGATAGCGGTTTTAAAGGATTTGGATTAGTACATAGGATGCACTATGGTTATTAAACAAAAAAAACCTGCTCTTATTGTGAAGAACAGGTTTTTAATTTTTTTATAAGCTATGAATTAGGGGGCTTTGCAATCTTTCTAACCTTAAGTAGACGCTTTACTCTTACAGATAATTCAGTGGGATTAAATGGTTTTGTTAGAAAATCATCGGCTCCTAATTGGAAGGCTTCCATTACCGTATCCTCTTGACCAAGGCCTGATAAAACAATGATCGGGGTCTTCGCTCCTGTTGACTTTACAATGCTTATTAATTCGAGCCCGCTTGTATAAGGCATTAAAATATCTGTAATAATAAGGTCTACCGTATCCTTCTCGAGTACCTTCAAAGCCTCTTGCCCATCACGGGTAGCTATCACTTCAAAGCCGTCGTTCTTAAGTTTTCCTTCAATAGCCATTAGCATTAAAGGTTCGTCTTCTGCTATCAATATCTTCATACAATTCTTTTTGTAATTGCTCATGCAATTACACAGCTAAATTAACAAGGCCAGTACCATTTGGCAATTAAAATAACTAAGTGGTAGCAGCAAATCGTGAAGAAAGTAATTGTTCGGCCTGTGCAAACTTCTCTTTCAGCTTTTTTACAAGTGGTAATATAGATTGCAGATCTACTTTGTTCCTTGCATTCTTCTCAATTTTAAATACACAATCAAACATGTCATCTACTTTAATAACCGACAGTGAAGACTTGGTATAATGAGCAGCAAGATATGTGTTCTCCCAATCTTCGTTAGTGGCGGCTTCTTCAATTTTGTTTAGAGAGCCCGGTATGTTCTCAAGAAAGGTTTTTATCATCATTTCAATATAAGCTTTATCGTTTCCAGCTATTTCATAAAGCATATTAATATCTACAGCTACTTCTTTGTTGCTTAAAATATTTGGATTGTCTTGTAATGAAGAGGGGGTTTCTAAAACCGCCTTTATTGAATCGTGTAAGCTTTCAATAGTAAAAGGTTTGCTTATATAACCATTCATGCCACTTTCAAAACATTTTTCGTCTTCCCCGGTAAGTGCAAAAGCAGTCATAGCGATAATAGGTACTGCATTTTTTAGCTGGTTCCTGATGTACCGAGCCGTCTCATAACCGTCAAGCCGGGGCATTTGTATATCCATTAATACGAGGTCATATTTTGTGGTTTTAATTTTTTCAATCGCCTCTACGCCATCAACAGCAATATCAGGAAGCGCACCCAACTTAAGCAAAGTGTGCTTTACAACCATTTGATTAATGGCATTATCCTCTGCAACTAAAACTTGTTTGTTTTCCAGGAAATTGTCTTGTGTCTTGCTCATAATTTATAAAGGAAAAAAAACTAGTGTAGTACTACGTAACGTAAAACTATGGAAGTTGAATATACGAGTTGATGGAAAATTGTTTGAGATTATTCTTATAACTGAACCTTTTACAACTTTTTTGTCTTTATTTTAACCAAATTCGTGCAGGCAATTCAGTTATTTTTGCCCGTCTCAATATAACTGCTTGCAGTATCTAGTACTGCATACATAATTAGAAAATCATTTATGAAGAAATTTCTTTTCACTGTTTCTAGTATCATTAGTTTACAATTCGCCTCCGCCCAAACTAACCCGACCGTAACCCTTAATGATAGTACCCGTATAACAATTAGTGAGAATCCGCAGCCAAAAGAATTTAAGAAATTTGATCTTAGTAACAGGTCCAACGACCATTTACTAATTCAATTTGGTGCCGACGGATGGTCTGGAACCCCAGATAGTATAAATAAAACAGGTTTTTCAAGGCACTTTAATGTTTACCTCATGTTGGATAAGCCTTTTAAAACAAATCCAAAGTACAGTGTTGGCCTGGGAGTAGGATTAGGAACAAGCAATATCTTCTTTTCCAAAACCTTTGTTGATATAAAGTCTACAGGTGCTACTCTACCTTTTACAAGGGTAGATAGTTCAAACCATTTTAAAAAGTTCAAACTTACCACTGCCTATGTTGAAGCGCCGGTTGAATTACGGTATAGCTCTAACCCTCTTGAGAACAATAAGAGTCTAAAGGTGGCAGTAGGTGTGAAAGTAGGAATGTTGATTAACGCCCACACAAAAGGTAAGTTGCTTGAAGACAAAAACGAGAAGACTGTCAATAGCTATACCTCTAAAGAAAACAGTAAAAAATTCTTCAACTCAACACGTTTTGCTGCTACAGCACGTATTGGTTATGGTATAATTTCCGTACACGGAGCCTACCAGATACTTGCATTATTAAAAGACGGAACGGGTCCTGTTATTCATCCTTATTCGGTTGGTATTACTATAAGTGGCCTGTAATTTGAAAATCATAAAATAAGGCGCCATCGGTTTGTAGCCGGTGGCTTTTTATTTTCATTAATATCTTTACTTAAAATTTACCGCATTGATCGATAAAACAAATAAAATAGAAGGCGAGGAAAAAGCTGTGTTAATCGGCCTTGTTCATAAAGAACAAACCGAGCAGCAGGTAAAAGAATACCTCGAGGAGTTGGCTTTTCTTGCAGAAACTGCCGGTGCTGTTGCCGTAAAAAGGTTTTACCAGAAGCTCGCACATCCCGATAGTAAAACCTTCTTAGGTAAGGGTAAGCTGGAGGAAATAAAAAAATACATAGAAGAAAAGGAAATCACGCTCATCATTTTCGATGATGAATTAACAGGTTCACAGATCTCTAACATCAACAAAATACTCGGCATCAAAGTAATTGACAGGAGTGACCTGATACTTGACATTTTTGCCAGCCGTGCTCGTACGGCACAAGCAAAAGTACAGGTGGAACTGGCCCAATACCAGTACATTCTTCCCCGTCTGAGGGGTATGTGGAGTCACTTGGAGCGCCAGGGAGGCGGTATCGGTTCAAGAGGTCCGGGTGAAACAGAAATTGAAACGGATCGCCGTATCGTAAAAGACAAGATCAGCTTACTTAGAAAGCGTTTAGGCGAAATAGATAAGCAAGCCTTTACCCAACGCAAGGACCGCGGAGAATTTATAAGGGTAGCTTTAGTCGGCTATACCAACGTAGGTAAAAGCACCATTATGAACCTGCTTACTAAAAGTGATGTGTTTGCTGAAAACAAGCTATTCGCTACGCTTGATACTACTACCCGTAAGGTCGTTTTCGAAAACACGCCCTTTTTAATGAGCGACACCGTAGGTTTCATTAGAAAGTTGCCGCACCACCTTGTGGAAAGTTTTAAAAGCACACTCGACGAAGTAAGGGAAGCAGATATTTTACTACATGTCGTTGATATTTCTCATCCCCAGCACGAAGAGCAGTACAACGTGGTAAATAAAACACTGCAGGATTTAAAAGCTCAGGATAAACCCGTACTCACGATCTTCAATAAAATGGATCTTTTCGAGAAAAACACCTTCGACGAATGGCTTGATGACCATGTGAAAGAAGAGATAAGAAGCGATCTTAAGCAAAAGTGGGAAAATACAACGCAAGGCAATTGTGTATTCATATCCGCTATCGAGCGCCAGAATATTGATGAGTTACGCCAGACTATATTAAATAAGGTTAGAGAAATATACAACATTCGCTATCCCTACAAGACCGAGTATTTTTATTAATGGAAGGCGAAAAGATAAAGTGGCACAAGATTGCAGAAAACAGTAACGACATAAACTGGCAGAGCAATGGACTAGCCGTAGTAGAGGTTGGCGCACGTAAAGTAACGGTGGTAAAAGCGGGCAACGAACTGTTTGCGTGTGCCCACAAGTGCCCACATGCAAGCGGAATAATGGCCGATGGGTTCATAGATGCCCTTGGCAATATCGTTTGCCCAGTACACCGCTACAAGTTCAGTTTAAAAAATGGCCGCAACGTTAGCGGCGAGGGCTACTATTTAAAGACGTATCCTCTCCAAGAGCGTGAAGCTGGTATTTTCATAGGTTTTGCCGAAAGCAACTGGCTCGACATTTTTAAATAACGCTGTTGAAATTATTTTTTTGATACCCGCTTCAGTTTCCTATAGCGTCATCGTTGCGTCGCAATCACTTCATCAGCAAAACTTATGGCAGCACAGGAGGCTTTTATAACCTAGCCGAGCAGAAAAGCCGCTACTATCCAGCATAAAAAAGCAAATTTTTCCGAAAATTATTTTGCTGCAATATTATATCCCCTATTTTTGCAACCCAATCGATACAAACGAAAGGAAAAAATTCCTCCTTAGCTCAGTTGGTTAGAGCATCTGACTGTTAATCAGAGGGTCTCAGGTTCAAGTCCTGAAGGGGGAGCTTGATAATCAAAGGGTTACATACACTGTAACCCTTTTTCTTTTTTAATGCGACTAAGAATACGACTATATCCCTTTGTAACAAAAGAATACGACTAACAAACAAGGGAAACTAAAAAGTAAGGTGGAGAGCAAATTGACCTATATCACGACAATTGCTTCAAGGTTTATCGCAGTTGTTTTACAACTGCTTCGGGTTGCAAACCCAAATACTGGCAGAACTCTTCAACTGTAACCACCTGGTGAGATGGTTTCTTAAAATGATCCTTGATCTTCTTGATAAGATTTCTACCGTACCTATCGCTTCTGCCTGTGATTATCTGAATGTCTTTCGGATAAATACACAGTCTATTCATTCTTCAATCATTAATTTAATACTCTATCCATACTTTATCTATG
>JAQBNN010000185.1 GCA_028288505.1 Segetibacter sp.
CTTTGTAATCCACCCTTACCGTTAAAGAATCGCCGGGCTGTAAAATATTTTTATTGAGTTCTATATTCAACTGTCTTTTTGCCTGTTGTGCCTGTACGGCAACCGCCAGCAGCAAGCAGGTAAAAACTGATAAAAGCATGTTTTTCATATTGCATCTTAATCAATATTAAAGCCAGATGCAGACGACAAAATCGAAAAGAAAGATAAAATTGAAGGAGTTAGCTACTTTTTTAAAATGTAGAGCATTTAAATAGTTCAACTTCAAATTGCTTACCCCTGTAATTCTCCTACTTTGGATTAATATCTTAGAAGCTTCGCACACGCTTAGTCTTGTGCGCAACTTCTAAGAGTAATAAAAAAATAACATTAATGGTAATGTTTTCTGAGTTCATAAAATTTTAACCACTTTGCCTTTGCATTTGGGTAGCGATAGAAATTCTGTAGTTCTGGAAACGGAATCCTTAAAGCATTGAAGGAAATAGCCCCCCACAAGTTGCAGGAATGGCATCTCCCGAGAAGACCTGCAAGGCAAAAGTTTATTCCACTTTACCCACCAACCTGTAAGCGCCTTGAGTTCTCATTTCTTCAAACTCTTCCAATAACTCTTCGTAGGTAAATTGTACTCCCAGCAATGCCATCATTCCTTCTATATATATACGTGGATCGAAACCGGAACCATAGCAAAACTGCAACATATTGAAGCAACTCATCCACACACGTTGTACAATTAATTGTCCCTGTTCTTCATTAAATGAAAAACCTACGCGGCCACTTCTCTCATCTTTTTCCGCATTCAATTCACCACTGGTTACCATGTCGGCCATCAGTGCATGATACCTGGCATCTTCATCTGCTATAAAGAACAGCACAAACGGTGTGCCCATCAACTTTTGGAAGTAATGGTAGAATACAGGTTCATACTTCCACGTCTCTTCAGGCAGCACAATCCCGGTTTTTTCATCTTCTATAAAATCAAATACATAGGAGAAGATCATCTTTTCGATCAAATGCGGATGATGTTGCAGTGCCATCATCAGCTTTTGCACATCCCCACACCTACCTCCTTCTACATCTTTCATTCTCACCTCCACATGTAATGTATGGTTATCCTGTTCAGCCATCATTTCATAAAGCTGCTGATATTGCTCAATGGCAGGATCTTCAACGGGCAACATGTAAAGGGGAGTCTGCTGTTCCATAATGGTAGTTTATATAATTAAACGAACATGTAATGCATAAATTATATAATCCAAAAAGATATTATTTCTCCAGCGGCATTTAATCATAAGCAGCTTGGAATATATGGTAGCTGAAAAAAGAATAAAAGTATTTGCCTTTGTATCAATGCCTCATCACATTCATATAATGGGGCAGGCTCAAGATGCTTTTGAAAACACTAAGTTTTCTAAGCTACACTGCTTAGAATATTTAGCTAAGGTTGTTAGATTTAAACGAGACTTCTCATTAAAACTGAAGTTGCCCAATGAGATGGCGATGAACTTAATGCGACGCAAGGATGATGCTATAAAAAGAACTGCTGGTAACAGAAAAAATAAAATTTAGACAGCTTCTAAGATGGCGGAAATTGCAGTACATCGTACCCTCTATATTCGTGCTATATTTAAAGTAAATTACCATTATGAAGTTTCTACTGTTTCTGTTTACTGTCATCCTTTCCGCTGCCTGTAGCACTGCAAAGCTTACAGCACCAACCAACAGCGCCTCTAACATGGCAATAAAAACAGGTGCAGAACAAACAGAAAAATATATTGGGTATCTCAAGGGGAAGAGGGTCGCCATACTCGCCAACCAGACTTCCATTATCGGCAATACACATCTTGTTGACAGCCTTCAAAAATCAGGCGTAAACATCGTTAAAGTATTTGGCCCCGAACATGGGTTCCGGGGCAAAGCCAGTGCCGGTGATCATGTAAGTGATGAACGGGATGCTGCAACTGGTATTCAAATCATCTCCCTTTATGGAAAAAAAAATAAACCGACAAAAGAAGATCTTGCTGATGTAGATATTATGATCTACGACCTCCAGGATGTTGGCGTTCGCTTTTACACCAACATCAATGCACTGGCAAGATTAATGGCAGCCTGTTATGAAAATGGCAAAGAGCTGCTAATACTCGACCGACCCAATCCCAACGGGTATTTGATTGATGGTGCTGTGCTGGATATGAAATACCAATCAGGCATTGGCATGTTTCCACTTCCTATGTCGCATGGCCTTACCGTGGGCGAGTTTGCACAAATGGCCAATGGTGAGGGATGGCTTGATAACAAGGTTAAGTGCGCTCTTAAAATTATACCCGTTGCCAATTACAACCACGATATGCCTTACACTCTTCCTGTAAGCCCTTCGCCCAACCTCAATACGCCACAGTCTGTTTTATTGTACCCTTCAACCTGTATGTTTGAAGGGGTGTACCTTAACCACGGCCGAGGCACCTTGTTTCCTTTTACTGTACTGGGCAGCCCGGAATTGAAAGGCATATACGATTTCTCCTATACTCCTACCGGCATAAAAGGAATGGCTGAAACGCCCTTATTCATGGACCAGGTTTGTTATGGATTAGACTTGCGTAAGTATGATACAAGATTGTTGCGAAAATCAAAAAAGATCAACCTGCAGTGGATAATGGAATTGTATAAAGCCCATCCATTCAAAGAAAAATTCTTTGATTCAAAGTTGAGTAATCAAATGAATAACATTGAAATTCAGATAGGGTCGGGATTATTTCGCCAACAGATCATCGACGGCGCGTCTGAAGAAACGATCAGGGCAAGCTGGGAACCTGGTTTAACCCAATACAAAGAGATGCGGAAAAAATATTTGCTTTACCCTTAAAACGAGTTTAAGTATTACAAGCAAAATGGAATGATAGAAATGCCATTCCCTGATACCATACTAATGTTACTGGCTTTGCTTGGAAGGATTACGATTGATGTATGCAGCCATTTTCAAAAAGAGCAGGTCTAAAAACTCCATTTACACTGTGTTCAAGGTCATCCGGCGGAGGTACCTGAACAACCTCATGGCTTTTATTGAGCAGAGAACATACCTGCACAACGGGTTTTTGTTACCAGGCATTTAGAATACTGTTCAACATCGTTGTGTCACTCACTTGTACTTGTATATGGTTGATGCAGCCTTAACCTTTGCTGTAAACTTTAGCAGTTGTTTTCCAAATACCAAACGAAGTCTGGCTTTTCATTTGTCTCGTAGTCTCTCAGATATGGGAGAGCTGGTCCCTGACTCCATTTATCCTGTTTTTGCGCTCATCCTGCAAAAGACACTCTACCAACCTTCTCACTGTTGGTTAATAAAAGAAAATCCCGCACAACCAAAAAATAATAGCACCAGTACAAACGTGGTACGATAATGATGATACAAGTTACAAGCAGGAGAAACTGAAGACACTGCTTACATCTGAAATATATCAAAAAAAAAACAATAATGAAATATAATCTTCTGGGCAATACCGGCCTTAAAGTATCTGAACTTTGCCTGGGCACTATGACTTTTGGTGGTAAAGGAATGTTTAAAGTAATAGGAAGCCTTGGTCAGGAGCCGGTAGATGCGTTATTAAAGCGTGCTATTGATGCAGGCATCAACTTTATTGATACTGCCAACGTTTATGCTGAAGGCTTGAGTGAAGAACTTACCGGCCAGTCTATCCGCAACCTCGGTCTTAACCGCGACGACCTCGTACTGGCTACCAAAGTGCGTGGCAAAATGGGTGATAAGCCAAATGATGCTGGTCTTACCCGCAAGCACATCATGCAACAAGCTGAAGCAAGCCTCAAGCGTTTGAACACAGACTATATCGACCTTTATCAAATACACAGTTACGACCCGCTTACCCCGCTTGAAGAAACACTGGATGCATTAAACGACCTTGTGCGAAGTGGCAAAGTCCGGTACATAGGTGCAAGCAATATGGCTGCATGGCAATTAATGAAAGCACTTGATTACAGTACCTATAATCATGTAGCAAAATTCGTTTCGCTTCAGGCTTACTACACCATTGCAGGAAGAGACCTTGAGCGTGAACTTATTCCCCTGCTTAACGACCAAAAGGTTGGACTAATGATTTGGTCGCCCTTAGCAGGTGGGTTGCTTAGCGGCAAGTACACCCGCCACGAGCAAAATACAGAAGGAGGAAGACGCGTTAATTTCGACTTTCCACCCGTAAACAAAAACCGCGCTTTTGATATTATTGATGTATTGCAACCAATGGCCGAGGCAAAGGGTGCAAGTGTTGCACAACTGGCAATTGCATGGCTATTGCATCAACCGAATGTAACTACTGTTATAGTTGGCGCCAATAAAATTGAACAACTGGAAGATAACTTAAAATCAGTAGAAATACAATTTACTCCTGAAGAACTGCAGCAGCTTGATGCAGTAAGCAAGCTACCGGCCGAATATCCGACATGGATGTTGGAAACTACCGGCGGTGACAGAGTTTAGTATGAATTGGAAATTGAGTAGGACACTTGTTGGCCTGCCCCTGCTAAACCGATATTGTTCGAGGTGTTCCCAGGGCCTCTCGAACCTGAGGATTAACGTTGTTCTTAAAACAACTAGCTTGTTGAAATGCGACAAAATGCTGCATTTAAATCACACGGTAAGTTGTTTTGTACCTCAGTGGTTAGGGGTGTTCAACTTAATGCCCCGCTTAAAGGGAGATATAGAAAATCTTTTAAAGTTTTTTCCTTTTAGGGTTGGCATAAACTGCACCCCTCCACTACTTTATATGCAAATCCCATAACATTAGTATTGTAGGTAAGTTAGTTCAATGGTTTCGGCTTTACTAATCCTATTCGGTGCCTTTTGCAAAGGCAGGAGGTCTAAGACCTCCATTTATCCTGCTTTCGAGGTCATCCTGGGCAAGACACCCAATCTGTCATCGCTGTTGTTTAGCAGAAAACATCCCGGCAGAACGGGAAAAACTTTAGGTAAAGTAAAAAGAAATTATACGGCACACACGCAGTATATTGCCATATATACTGCCAACTAATCAACAGGATAATATGAGAACAAGCAATGTTTCTGTCTGCGTAGGCATACTCTGCCTCGTTTTTTCTCTCCCCGTAAAGGCACAAAAGCGAAGTGATTATGATCTTGCTGCGTGGTTGATTGCAGCAGTGCATGATAATGATACTGTTAAAGCCAATTGGGCGCTCGACCAGGGGATGCAGATAGATTATCCAAGAGGTGGTCAGAATGCTCTACACAATGCCATCTATAAAAGAAATAAGTACATGGTCGATT
>JAQBNN010000202.1 GCA_028288505.1 Segetibacter sp.
AATAGAAAAGGCAAGCCAGATAAAAAGAATAGGACCTAAGAAGTAATTTAAAAATATTTTAAACTTTTTGTTCAGACGCTGGATTTTCGCCCAAACGTACATAAAAAAGCGGCACAGCCCCAATTGATTGTAAAAGGAAAATTATTATTTCACCAGATAGATTATTTTCACGGCTGCATGAAAGGTGGTTCAAACATAATTTTAGGTATCGACCCCGGAACGTTGTTTATGGGTTACGCATTAATGGAAGTGACAGGAAATACGCCATCACTAATTATGATGGATGTATTAAAGTTATCTGCTAAAAAAGATGCTTACGAGCGCTTGCAAAAGATCCACTTCACAGTGATGGAACTTATAGTTGAATACAAGCCGCTAACATTTGCAATTGAAGCGCCCTTCTTCGGCAAAAATGTACAAAGTATGCTTAAGCTTGGTCGTGCGCAAGGCGTTGCAATTGCAGCCGCTATGCAATCTGGATTAACGGTTACTGAGTACTCTCCAAAAAAAGTAAAGCAGTCAATTACTGGTAATGGAAATGCTGATAAGGACCAGGTTTGGAAGATGCTGCAACGTATTTTAAAATTAGAAGACACCCCTCAATCTAACGATGCAACTGATGCCCTCGCTGTGGCTTTATGTCATCATTACCAGTCCACGTCCCCATTAAGCGGATTAGGAAAAGGCTTAAAAGGCTGGGAAGATTTTATAGCTAAAAATCCCGGCAGAATTAAAGGCATTAAATAAGAATTTTTTGGGCCAGGGTTAGGAATATATATTAAGCATTGTTGCGTCGCACTCTTGTACTTTTAGTAATTACTTCAGCTTGTAAAACTGCATCTATAACTCTTCCAACTTAAAAGTATCCTTCACTCGAATTCCTTTATCGGTCACCTTAAGCGTACAACATTCAATTGAAGGATCATGTTCAAAATACAATACGTATTCGTTCTCTAAAGCTTCATTTAAAAAGCTCTTCTTCTCCTTCAAACTTGTTAGCGGAAACATGTCGTAAGCCATAACATAAGGAATAGGAATATGAGCAGCCGAAGGAAGTAGATCAGCCATATAAACTATTGTTCTCCCTTTGTATTCAATCTGTGGCAACATCATGCTATTGGTGTGCCCATTAGCAAAGCGCAGTTTTATTACACCCGATAATATCGATGTACCATCTTCAGCTTTCGCAAATTGTAGTTTGCCTGTTTCCTTTATCGGTAAAATGTTCTCTTTCAGGAAAGAAGCTTTTTCGCGGTCGTTCGGTTCTACTGCCCATTGCCAGTGTGCCTCGTTACTCCAGTATGTTGCATTTCTAAAAGCAGGAACTAATTCATCGCCATTCTTTTCTATAGCTCCGCCGCAATGATCGAAATGTAAGTGTGTTAAAAACACGTCCGTAATATCATCTTTAGTATAACCATGTTTTGCAAGTGAGCCTTCAAGTGTATCTGTACCATGTATGTAGTAATGACCAAAGAACTTTTCATCCTGCTTGTTGCCCATGCCTGTGTCAATTAATATCCTCTTGTCGCCTGTATCAATAAGCATGCAACGCAAAGCCCAGCTGCACATATTATTTTCATCAGCAGGGTTTAGCTTATTCCAAATGCTTTTAGGAACAACGCCAAACATGGCACCGCCATCTAACTTAAAGTAACCTGCATTAATAGTATATAGTTTCATCCTTTATGATTTAGTGCTATGCAATTGTTTTTGCAAAGTAAATACAAGCAAAATCAAACCAATAATAAAAAACACCATTAGTGCAAGTACCGAGTTTCTTTGAGAGCCACTGAGTTCAATTATATATCCAAAGCTTACGATGCCAACCACCGCAGCTATTTTTTCTGTAACATCAAAAAAACTAAAGAAAGATGTAGTGTCTTTTGTGGCTGGCATCAGCTTGCTGTAGGTGCTTCTGCTAAGTGCCTGTATACCACCCATTACAAAACCTACTCCGGCTGCTAAACCATAAAAGGCTTCTGCATTTCCCTTGGGTAGCAGGTAGCCAACATAGCAAAGTACTATCCATATAACAACTACAGTTATAAGCGCTTGCAGGTTACCAATTTTTGCACTTAAAGCTGATATGGTATAAGCACCTGGTATAGCAATTAACTGGATGATAAGTATGGCAATAATAAGGTTGGTAGTAGGTATGCCTAATTCGGTTTTGCCATAAAGGGTTGCTACCAGCATAACCGTTTGTACACCCATGTTATAAAAGAAGAAGGAGGCAAGGTACCGTTTCAACACAGGTATATGTTTTACCTGGTTCCACACTTTTCTTAGCTCTACATAGCCACCTGAAATTAGACTGCGTGAATGATCTCTTACTGCTGGCGTTCCTTTAGGTAACCTGCTTAACGATAACTGCGCAAAGCCCCACCACCAAATGCCAACAAGTACAAAACAGACACGTGATGCATAACCGGTAGTTATTCCAAATAGTTCTGGTTTTAAAATAAATACAAAACAGATCAATTGCAGGATCATACTACCTACATAGCCTCTCGCAAAACCCTTGGCGCTTACCCTGTCCCTGTCTTCTTCTGAGGCGATTTCGGGTAAATAAGAATTATAAAACACGAGGCTTGACCAATAGCCAAGGCAGGCAATCAACATAGCTGATAGGCCTAATCCTAAGTTTTCTTTGCCGGTAAAAAAAAATAAAATAGTACAGGCAACACTACCAACGGTGCAAAAGAAAAACAGGAATTTCTTTTTGCTCCCCTGGTAGTCGGCTATTGAAGATAGCAGGGGAGCAAAAATTGCAACTAATAAAAACGCAACAGCAAGTGTATAGTTGTACAACGATGTGTTTACAAATTCTCTTCCCAAGAATGTTACCTTATCTGTCAATGTATCTTCATTGCCATCGCCGGTTACGCTTTCGAAATATGCGGGAAAAATAGTAGAAGTGATAACAAGGTTATACACGCTGTTGGCCCAGTCGTACATAGCCCACGCATTAATAACCTTCTTGTTAGCAGTTTGCATGCTTTTGGTTTAGAATTTTAAAGATATAGCAAAGCAGTTAACGAGTAGGGGAATAGTGGAGGGGTGATTATTGACTGATAGTAGAAGTGAGTGACACAACGATGATGCTATGGAATTCAACTGTTGGTTCACAAATTAATTTTAAAGATGCAAAGGCTAGGCTAATAAAAAAATGCACCTTCTTTAGAAAGTGCATTTACGTATAGTTAAGAAAATGTTTTACTGTTGTTTGCCGCCTACAGTATCCTGGTCTACACCACCTTGCGATCTTAATTCGCCTGGAGTGGTATTTTCACCGGGGGCATTAATGGCAGGATCATTAGTAGAAGGACCGGGATCTAATTCTTTAACAGTCCTCTTATCGCTAAATTTATCATCGGAAAGTATGAGCCTAACTGTCTTACCAGGAAAAACATTTTCTTTAATCAGCATTTGCAATGCCTGGAAGCTGCTTTCCAATTCGGTATTTTTTAAAGCATCATCAGGTACTACCAGGCGCACTGTAAACAGGTCATTTTCTTTTTGTAGCTGAATGGATTTTTGGTTCTTGTTCTCCGTATCAAGTGATTGAAGGTATTCGCCTAATTTCTTACCCTCTTCTTCAGTTGCATCCTTTTTTATGTAGACCTCAAGATGATCGTTGATCTTTACTTTTTTACCATAATTGGTGCAACTTGCAAATAAAGTTGTGGCAGTAATAATTAAAGCGGCTAGAATCGTTTTTCGCATACAGTTAATTTTAGTGGAAAGTTATTCATTATGTATGGAGTAAATAGATGATTTATTTAAGGCAAGGTTGCATGTGAGTTCAAATAAGCGAAGATGAAAGGCTCTTCAGCTAACATGCATACTTTAAGTGGGATAATGAATTAGGTAATGATCATCATATAGAGAGTCTAGGTTACATTTTTTCACCAAACACTACTGCTTTATGCCGGGGGAATGCCCGTAGTTACAGCTACATCAGCCAAACGAATTTAAACAGCTGAGATTATTTTAAATAACCTGAGTAGATTAAAATAAGGAGTGCTGCACCAACGATTATCCGGTACCAGCCAAACAAACGAAATCCATAACGCTGTAGGTAAGTGATAAAGAATTGGATAGCCAGTAGTGCCACAATAAAAGCGACAAGGTTGCCTACTCCCAACATTATCATGTTTTCTTTATTTGATAATACTTCCGGGTGTTCTTTATACGTTTTCAATAATTTATAGCCTGTAGCTGCAGCCATTGTTGGTACAGCCAGGAAGAATGAAAACTCTGCAGCTAACTTTCGTGTAAGTTTTTGTTGCATGCCACCGATTATTGAAGCGGCACTTCGGCTTACACCAGGAATCATTGCAATACATTGCCAAAAGCCAATAACAAAAGCTTTCTGGAAAGTAATCTCTCTTTCTTCTTCAATACGAGGACGGTTGAACATTTTGTCGATGTACAATAAAATAAAACCACCTAACAGTAGTGAAACAGCAACTGTGGTCGGGCTCTCAAGTAGCTCATCAATTCTATCGCTAAGTAAAAAGCCAATAGCTAGTGCAGGAATAACAGCAACAACAAGCTTTAAATAAAACTGCCACTTTTTAAAGTCAAAAAATTTTTTCCAATATAAAACCACCACGCTTAAGATGGCACCCAGCTGAATGGCAATTGTAAAGAGTTTAACAAACTCATCATCTTTAGGCAGAGCGAGCAAGCGCTCTGCAATAATCATATGCCCCGTAGAGGAAATGGGTAGAAATTCTGTAAGGCCTTCTACTATGGCTATAATTATACTCTCAACAAGCGTCATTAGTTTTTCATTTATTGGTCATGAAAAAGGCGATGAGTTATCACCGCCTTATATTAGTAATTTCTATTATTATAGTTGTCTCTTAGGCTTCTTAAATATTGCGTAAATCTCTATGATTAATCCGGCAATAATTAAAATTGGAGCAATGGTTATACGAGTAGTACTGTAAACAGATTTGTAATCAAACTCGTTCGGATTCTCACTTTTACCTCCACTCATTACAAACATACCAATAGCTATCACTAAAGCGCCAATTCCCATCCACATATAATTATCCTTCTGAAAAAGTGGTGCCCTGTTTATTTCCTTTTTTATCGCTTTATCTTTTAAAGTTGTAGTTCCAACTTTTGTTACAGCCATTATCTATTTTTTAGAAGGTGCAAAGTAATAATAAAATGTATATCCACTAATACAAATCGTCAAGGCTCATCTTAAGGTACTTTATAACACTCCTATGCGTGCTGAATAACGAAATTCCAACGCCAACCAGTATCATACCTCCAAAAAGAATCAGTGTAAGCTTTGTATCTCTAATGGCAGCCAGTTGTGGAAACTGTCCTTCTGACCATTGGATAAGTACAAATAACAAGAGGATCGCAATGCCAGAACTAATCAGTCCATTTATAATAGCCCTAAGGTCCATTGGCTTAGCAATAAACCACCGGGTGGCGCCAACCATCTGCATGGTCTTAATAAGAAAACGGTTGCTAAACATAGCCAATCTTATCGTGTTATCAATACTCACAATAACGATGGTGCAAAGGATAGCCGCAACCACAATAAAGATTAATCCAAGCTTACTCGCTCTTTCGTTAAGGTTGTTCACCAGGGTTTGAGGGTATTGCAGTTCATCAATATGATTACTAAACTTACCCATTATGTCGTTTGATATCTTTTGAAGACTGTCCCTGTTTACGTATTCTGATCGTGCATAAAAGTCGATGCTTTCCGGTAGCGGATTGTAATCCAGGATCTTCGCCCAGTCCTCGTTCTTACCTTCTCCTGCCCAAATATTTTTCGCCTCATCCTTATTAATATACTTCACATTTTTTGCATATGGCTGCGCTTCAATATAACTTTTCACCTGCTGCACCGAATCTTTATTAATCGTACGCAGGTAAGCGCTAATTCTTATGTCTTCCTTAAACGAGTTGCCGGCCTGGTTAAAGTTCAAAAAGATCCAACCAAGAATACCCATAATAAATAATACAAGAGCAACACCTACAATCGTGTAAATATAGCTTGGCTTACTGCGTTTACTTGAGGCTTTACCGAATTGGGCCATACGTTCTAATGGTTTTAGCTAAGGCGCAAATGTAATGTTT
>JAQBNN010000029.1 GCA_028288505.1 Segetibacter sp.
TTTTGTGCTCTTTTCTTTGCAAAGTGTTCTTCAATGGCTACGGCCCTGGCTTTCTTTTCTTTCTTCTTTTCTTGCTTAATTTCTTCTTTTATCGCACTTCCTTTTTTTTGTTTTACAAACTTTTGGAAGTTATCTGTTCTTGCCATTTTTATTTTTTTAAGGCTTGCTGTTTTCCAACAGTAAAAATTGTTACCGTAACGAAGATACAAAAAAGGCAGACCGTAATGGTCTGCCTTTGGGGGTTCAATTGCCTAACTGTAATTATTTAACAGATCTGGTCTTGTTAGGTCGGTTTTTCATACGGTCTTTCATTTTTGCTTTTTGATCAGCAGTAAGCACACTTGCTATACTTTGTTTGTGTGCCTCCATTATTGATCTTCTTTTCTCTTTTTTTTGCTCGTCTGTTAAGCTTGTATTGCTTTGCAGCTCTTGCATTTGTTGGCGGTGGTTTTCATTTATCTCTTTTAAGCGACTACTTTGTTGTGCTGATAAGTTTAACTCCTTTTGCATTTCATCAAACCTTCCTTCGCCTCTGTTTCTGCCTTTGTTGCTGTAATCTTTTTTAAATTCTGCAGCTTGTTTCCTTTGCTCGGGAGTAAGAATGTTTTGTATACTTTGCTGATGTTGCTTTGCAAGCTCTTTACGCTCATTGCTATCGTCTGCTTTCAATGCTTTCATTTTATTGCGGAACGATTCGTTCAACGATTGCATTTGGCTTTTTTGTGCTTCAGTCAGGTTTAGTTTGCTATACTGATCGCCTTTTCCAAAATGCTTTCCTTTTGCATGTTCCTTATGTTCTTTGCCTTCGCGCTTCGATTTTGCGTCACTAGTTTGTGCGAATGTTGCTGTACTCAGTGAAAGAACAAATATTGCTGTAAGTAATTTTTTCATAGTCTTAAATTTTTTCATTGTTGTTTTATAATAGACCCAGTGCTGTTCTCTTCGTTTAAGCAATGAGTGTTAAAAAAAAGAAAAGGAAATTTTGGTACAGGGTTTAGGTCTCCGGTTAAGCATCGTTGCGTCGCATTACGTTCATCGGTTGTGCTACTATTAAGCACGCCTAACTGAAAATCTTACGCACAAAAAAATCGCCGGCTTAATAAGACCGGCGATTCAGGTATTGAATTTAAGATGGTTCTAATTAGACTCAGCCACCATTTGATCTTTATTAGCCAATTGACCGCAAGCTGCATCAATGTCTTTACCACGACTTCTTCTAAGCCTTGCATTTACCCTGTTCTTGCTTAAGTGGTTCATAAATTTCTCTACAGCTTCTTCATCAGGTTTTAAAAACTTTGCTGCTTCAATTGGGTTGTATTCAATAATATTTACAAGGTCAGCAGGTACCTGCCTGTAGATCTTAATTAACTCATCCGCATCCTTCAAGCTGTCGTTAAAATCCTGGAACAAGATGTACTCCAGCGTTATCTCGTTGCCTGTTTGTTTATAGAAGTAGTTCAATGCTTCAATCAAAGCTTTAATGTTGTTGTTTTCATTAATCGGCATAATCTCGTTACGCTTCACATCATTAGCAGCATGTAGACTTAGAGCAAGATTAAAGCGTACCTTATCATCACCCAGTTGCTTGATCATTTTAGCAACACCAGCCGTTGAAACAGTAATTCTCTTCGGACTCATTCCTAATCCATCAGGCGAAGAAATTCGTTCAATAGCCTTCAACACATTTTTATAGTTGAGAAGGGGTTCGCCCATTCCCATGAAAACAATGTTGCTTAACTTTTTATTATAAACTCTTTCTGTTTGTTGATTTATTAAAACCACCTCATCGTAAATCTCATCGTAATTAAGGTTTCGCTTACGATCCATATAGCCTGTGGCGCAAAACTTGCAACTAAGGCTGCAGCCAATCTGCGAAGAAACGCAAGCCGTGTACCGGTTTTCAGTAGGAATTAGCACTCCTTCTACAAGATGATTGTCGACAGTTTTAAAGCGGCTTTTAATTGTACCGTCGCTGCTATATTGTGTTGCGTCTACATTAAGTGCAGGCAGTGTAAAATGTTCATTTAGTTTCACTCTCAACTCTTTGCTTAAGTTAGTCATTGCATCAAAAGAGTGAGCATGCTTAAGCCAGATCCACTCGTAAACCTGTTTAGCCCTGAATTTTTTGTCACCAATCTCCTCAAAATATTTTTCCAACTCGTCAAGGTTTAAATGACGAATATTTGTCTGCGTAACTTTCATAGGGGCAAAGGTAATTAAGCAAAAGCGCACTAAATGCAAGTAATTAGTGAAATGAAGTAATTTTGGTAAAAGCAAGATCATGAGCAGCGATGTATTTGAAAAGGTGAAACAATTACCGCCAGACAAACAGCAGGAAGTGAATGACTTTATTGATTTTCTGCTGCACAAATATCAAGCAAGGAACGGTATTGAAGATTTAGCCGAAAAGCGGAGGAATAACATGGGCCGGCTCCAAGGACAAATCAACATGGCAGAAGACTTTAATGAAACGCCGGAAGATTTTAAAGACTATATCTAATGGCTTTATTGTTAGACACTCAAATCGTTATTTGGCTTGAAGAAAATCCTTCGCATATTTCTCCGGAAGTAAAAGATACAATCTTTTCAGAACCTGGTATTCTTATAAGTAAGGCTTCCGTCTGGGAAATGGCTATAAAAGTAAAAACGGGAAAGCTTACTCTTAAACAACCTCTCAAGGAGTTTATAAATAATTTTCTTGCCGACTACAATTGCGGCCTCCTCGATATTTCTTTAGATCATATTAACTACACACTGCAATTACCTCTTCATCATCGCGATCCTTTTGACCGGTTAATTATTTCTCAATCCTTTGTTGAAAGACTGCCTGTTATAACTTCAGATGCTGCTTTCGATGCTTATGGTATTGAGAGAATTTGGTAGAATGCAGCATTTGATGAAAGGGTGAATAAAGAAAAAAATGTACAAGTGAGTGACACAACGATGTTTAATAGAACTAAAAATGCTTGTCAAATAAAAATGAAAAACGCTTATATAATTGATGCAGTTCGCACGCCTATTGGTAAACTTGGCGGCATGCTAAGTACTGTAAGGCCCGACGATTTGCTTGCAACAGCAATCCGTGCCCTCATTGAACGAAATCCGAAGATTGATATAAACCAAATTGAAGATGTTATTGCCGGTGCTGCTAACCAGGCCGGCGAAGACAACCGCAACGTTGCCCGCATGGCTGCTTTGTTGGCTGGACTTCCTGCGACCGTGCCTGGCACTACGGTTAATCGTTTATGTGCCTCAGGCCTGCAGGCGATCATGGATAGTGCAAGAGCAATTATGTGCGGCGATGGCGAAATTTATATTGCCTGTGGCGAAGAAAGCATGACAAGGGCGCCTTTTGTTATGGGTAAAAGCCCTGAGCCTTTCGGCCGCAATATAGACATACATGACACCACCATGGGATGGCGCTTTGTAAACAAAAAACTTGCAGAACAATACTTTCCTTTCAACATGGGCGAGACGGCTGAGAATGTGGCTAAACAGTATAACGTAAGCCGCGAGCAACAAGACGCTTTTGCGTTGGCCTCGCAACAAAAATATGTGGCAGCGTTAGAAGCAGGCAGGTGGAAAGATGAATTGATACCGGTTGAAATAACCGAGAATAAAATAAAGACCATGTTTGAAGTAGATGAGCATCCGCGGCAGTCATCGCTCGAAAAATTAGCCCAACTTAAACCTGCATTTACTAAAGACGGAAGCGTAACTGCGGGCAATTCATCAGGCATAAATGATGGCGCAGCGGCAATGTTTATTGCCAGCGAAGAGGCCGTAAAAAAATATGGATTGCAACCAATGGCCAGGGTGATTAGCATGGCAGTTGCTGGTGTCGATCCTTCTATAATGGGTATAGGCCCAATCCCTGCTACACGAAAAGCTTTACAGCGCGCAGGGCTTACGGTTAATGATATTGATTTGTTTGAACTGAATGAGGCTTTTGCATCGCAATCAATTGCTTGTCTTTGGAAGCTCGGTCTAGATGAAAGTAAGGTGAATGTAAATGGCGGCGCCATTGCCATTGGTCACCCCTTGGGCTGCAGTGGTGTTCGCATTTCAACTACTTTGTTGCACGAAATGAAAAGAAGAAATGCTCGTTACGGTTTAGCAACAATGTGTGTAGGAGTAGGCCAGGGGGCAGCGGTAATTTACGAGAAAGTATAAGTGAGAAAGGTTTAATACCAGCTTCAGTTTTCATAGCATCATCGTTGCGTCGCAATCACTTTATCTGTAAATCATTTGGGCATCTCTGTTTCATTTGCAGAATGTAATACTGTCCAATAACCTAAAAATTGCACTACTATAAAAACAAATGGCCGGAATTGATCCGGCCATTAATATTATTATCCATTACAAATTTAGTTTCTGCCTTTACCTCTTCCCTTACCATTACTATTAGCCTTACCTTTTCCCCTATTATCATACCCATTGTTTCTTACACTCCCCTGGTTTGATTGAGAGCTCAGGTAATACCGGCCATCACTACCCCTGTAATAAGTGTTTCCGTTTTGATCAACATAGTAAAGGCGTCCCTGGCTGTCTCTTTGTACATACCTATCATCTACTGTTATTACTTGAGGTGCAGAACCGTTGCCATTGCCGTAATATTTACCCTGTTTCTTTTGTTGCCCCGGCGCATAGACCTTAGCTGATTTGCTTCCGTAACCTTTCCTGCCCTGGCCCTGAGGCAAGTTGCGTGAGTTTCCCCGTTCACGTCCATCACGACTTATAACGCGCCCTTGTTCATCATATATTACCCTGTCGTCAGGGTAATCCCCAGACGTTCTTCTATCGGGATAGGGACTTGGATAAGGTGAGGGAGTACCGGTTGGATAAGTTTGCTGGCCGCAACTTGCTAATGTTATTGCTACTGCAGTACCAAAAATTAATGTCAAGCTTTTCATAGAATTTTTTCTTCCTGATAGGCGAATTATATGCCAAAGCAAAAAGAAACATTACTTGTTAATGTTAAAAAAGAAAGCAACCCTTTTAGGTTGCTTTCTTTCAATGTTCTTCTTAAGACTTATGAGAATTGAAACGAAATAAGATCTCCCTGTTGAACTGTTTGTTGCTGTCCAGACTTTAAATCTTTTATTAAACAAGTACCTTCTTCTAATTCTTTACTACCAAGTATTACGATGTACTTAATTCCCTTTTTATCCGCGTACTTAAATTGTTTATCAAACTTTGTTTGCTCATGAAAGATCTCGCAGCTTGTATTATTGTCGCGAAGTTGTTGCATTAGTTCAAACGCTTTCCTGCTTTCGTTCTCACCAAGGTTAAAAAATAAAACCTGCGTCCCTGTTTGCACTTCTTCCGGGAATAGTTTGAGCTCTTCCATAACATCATAAATCCTGTCAACCCCAAAACTTATACCTACACCGGGAACATTTGGAACGCCGAATAAGCCGGTAAGATCATCATACCTTCCCCCGCCTCCTATACTTCCCATTTGTACGCCTTTCGCTTTTATTTCGAAGATCATACCTGTGTAATAGTTGAGGCCCCTTGCTAAAGTGAAATCAGTAATTACCTGTTGCTTTATAGTTGCAGGAAGGTAGTCAAGCACAAACTTTAACTCCTCCATTCCTTTCTTGCCGCCTGTTGTGTTACCTATTAACTCTGTTAACTCGGCTAGCTTCGCTTCATTGTTTCCTTCAATTGATAAGTACTTTTCTATTACGCTTACTTGTTCGCTATTCAGGCCCCTTGCCAGCAATTCATCTTTTACTTTATCAATACCTATTTTATCCAGCTTGTCTATCGCAATGGTTATGTCCATCATCTTTTCAGCACCACCACAAACCTCTGCTAACGCCGCTAGTATTTTACGGCTGT
>JAQBNN010000240.1 GCA_028288505.1 Segetibacter sp.
TTATGCAAAAGACACAAGCTTGTTTGCTATTAATGATGAAATGGGCGTTTTATATAAAGACATGGAATAGGTATTATTGAAGTGCGGCAAATGTTTTGTCTATTTGCACAGCAGTTTATTGCTCTTAATTAAAGCGAACGAATATGAGAACCGCGGGAATGCTAACTGCGTTTATTTTTTACCTACTTGTGGGCGGGTGTAAGGGTAAAATGGAACAGTCAAAATATCCTTCGCCGGAAGGATACGATCTTTCGAAACCTATTATGGTAAATTTGAGAACCGAGCTTGACGAAATATCGGGTATTGTGAATTATGCAAAAGACACAAGCTTGTTTGCTATTAATGATGAAATGGGCGTTTTATATAAGATTTACCTGCGAACGCCGTTATTGATAGAAAAATGGAAGTTTTCGGGCGGAGCGGACTTTGAGGATATTTCGCTATTGGACAGCACTTTTTATGTTTTACAAAGTCATGGCGACATAACAAGGTTTAGGATAGTAACTGCGGATTCAATTGTAGTAGACGCTTGTGGAACACCGTTATCGGAGAAGAATGAGTTTGAAACGATGTATTACGATAAGTTCCATGAAAAATTTATTTTGATTTGTAAGGATTGCAAACAAGACAATAAATCTTCTGTAACCGCTTTTGCATTTGATCCTGCGACAAAGACTTTTAATAGTTCTCCTTTTTTTGTAATGGATGCTAAGCCTATTCTTACACAACTAGGGGATGAGAAAAATAAGTTTAAACCATCAGCGGCAGCAATTCATCCTTTAACGAAAGACTTGTACATTGTTTCGGCAGTAAATAACGCTTTGGTTGTTGCTACCCGGGAGGGGAAAGTAAAAGAGGTTTACAAACTTAACAACAAGCTCTTTAAGCAACCTGAAGGCTTGTCGTTTAATGACCGGGGCGATTTATACATCTCGAACGAATCCGCTGAAATAGGCGCCGGAAATATCTTAATATTTAAATACAAACCAGAGCTTAATGAAACTCATTAGTGGATTACTTATTTTTTTATTGGTTAACTTAAACTGTTCTGCACAAGATTCTATACAGGCAAGGATAATTTTGGTGGGTGATGCAGGACAATTTAAAAATGGAAAGCACCCGGTTATATCCTCTATTAAGCAGAATATAAAATTTGATAAGAAGACCACTGTGCTTTTTTTGGGAGATAACCTTTACCACCAGGGATTGCCCGATGAGGCTGCTCCTAATTTTAATGAAGCAAGGGCGGTACTTGATTCGCAAACGAACATAGCAGACGTTTCTACAGGAGCCCGGGTTTTTTTTATTCCTGGTAACCACGACTGGGACAGGGGAAGCAGAAGGGGATGGGAAGCGGTGTTAAGAGAACAACGATACATTGATATTCTCTCCGATAGAAACGTAAAATTCTTCCCGGAAGGAGGATGCCCAGGCCCGGTAGAAGTGCCTATTTCTGATGACGTGGTAATGATATTAATGGATAGCCAGTGGTGGATACAGCGATTTGGAAGGCCCGGTATTGAATCAGACTGTCCTTACAAAACAGAAGAGGAAGTATTGAGCCGGTTAGAAGACATACTTACTAATAATTCGAGAAAGCTTGTAATACTGGCAACCCACCATCCATTTAAAAGCTATGGCATCCACGGTGGTTATTTTCCATTTACACAACACATTTTCCCTCTTACCGATATAAGGAAGAACCTTTACATTCCAATGCCTATAATTGGCTCTATATATCCTGTTGCACGTGGTGTTTTTGGCACACCCCAAGATCTTAAGCACCCTTTGTATATGAATATGGTGAACAGGATTTCGGAAGTAGCAAAAAGACATCCCAATATTGTTTTTGTTGCTGGGCATGAGCATAACCAACAATTAATTAAAGACAGCAGTTTCCATTATATAGTTGAAGGTGCAGGTTGTAAAGAAACAAGAGTATCTAATGGTAAGAACGCCGTGTATACATCAGATAGTACAGGTTACGCTATAATGGAGATCTCAAAGAGCAAAAATTTACGCGTCACATTTTTCGATGTTGCTGACACACTCACTGTAAAAAAGTATTCGAATAACATTTTAAATTTCTCAACACTACCATCTGATAAAACCGAGGACACCTTAAGAATAGTTTATGTACCCTACAATGCTGATAGTATTACTATTTCTACCAATCCTAATTATGCCAAAGCCTCCAAGGTGAAGCGTTTTTTTAATGGAGATAACTACCGTGAAGAGTGGGCAACTCCCGTACGATTACCGGTGTTTAAATTAAGAGAAAAGGGGTTTACTATAGTAAGCCTAGGTGGAGGTAAGCAGACAAAATCTTTGAGACTGAAAGACGCGAAGGGCAAGGAGTGGACTTTAAGAACTATTGACAAGGAGTTGACAAGACTATTACCGGTAGATTTTAGAAGCACTGTTGCCGAGGATTTTGTAAAGGATTTTGTGTCTACTGCTCATCCTTTCTCACCATTAATTGTTCCCCCATTAGCCAAAGCAACAAACGTAATTGTAGCTAAGCCGAAAATATATTTTGTTCCTAACGACGGTGCCTTTGGTTTCTATCGAACTCTATTTGCTAATAAGGTGGCACTATTAGAAGAAAGAGAGCCAACCTTAGATGGTGAGGACACAAAGAGTTCAGCAACGGTGATGAACAAATTGATTGACGACAATGATGACAGGGTAGACCAGGAGGCAGTGTTGCGAGCAAGATTGCTTGACTTACTTATTGCCGATTGGGACAGGCACTTTGATCAATGGCGTTTTGGGGAAAAGGATACTGGCAAAGGAAAATTATACTATCCAATTCCAAGGGACAGGGACCAGGCTTTCTCTTATTCAGATGGAGCATTAGTAAGAATGGTAGCAAAAAATATAGCTCCTTTTTTAAAAGGATTTAAACCTGACATTCCTAACGTAGAATGGCTTGCTTACTGGGGAAGGGACTTTGACAGGTTATTTATGAACCGGTTGGATAAGAAAGATTGGGAAAGAATCTTAATAGAGTTTCAGAAGAGCCTTGATGATGCTACTATCGAAAAGGCTGTAAGAGTTATGCCTCCTGAAATCTTTGCTATCAATGGGCTTAAACTTATAGATAAACTAAAGAGCAGGCGCAACCTTATTGTTACAGAAGGAATGCGCTACTACAGGTTTCTTTCAGAAGAAGTAAACATAGCTGGAAGCAATAAAAAAGAATACTTTAAAGTGAGTAATTCAGGCAACCAGCTTGAAGTAAAAATGTTTAAAAGAACAAACGAAATAGATAGTGCTTCATTAATGTACTCTCGAAAATTTGATGCAAAAGATACAAAAGAGGTTCGCCTTTATGGGTTAAGTGATGATGATGTATTCGAAATCCAGGAAGACGCATCTTCAAAAATAAAACTGCGAATAATAGGTGGTAAAGGCAAAGATACATTTGATGTAAAAGGAAATGTAGCTAATTCCATTTACGACAACAATACAGAAAGCAACCGTATTTTAAACCAATCCAAAACCAACCGCGAATTCTCCAACAACCCTGATGTGAACCAGTACAGCCCGATAGGATACCAATACAACACCAATAGGTTTCCACGTTTAAACTTGGGCTACAATGTAGAAGATGGATTAATGGTAGGAGTTGGATTTTTAAGACAGACATACGGTTTCAGAAAAGAACCTTATGCTACCCAGCAAAAACTGTCAACACTATACGCGCCAGCAAGTGGTGCTTATCAATTAAAATACGGGGGCGAGTTTAATCAAATCATAAGTAAAGGAGACCTTGTAGTAAATGCTGAAGTGGTACACCCGGTCTTAAATAACTTTTTTGGATTAGGAAATCTTACAATAAAAGATCCCGCGCACCGAAACGATTTTTACCGGGTTCGATATAATTATATGTCCAGTGATGTTTTGGCAAGAAAAAGATTGGGAGAAGTTTTAAGCGCTGGTTTTGGTGCAACATTCTACCACTATTGGAACCGTACAGATGATAATGCGAACAAGATCTTAAGTCGTCCTTCTTTAATAGGCCTAGACTCTTTAAGTGTTTATACAACAAAAAGTTATGCAGGTGGTAAGGCTTTCATTTTAATCAATAACCTCAATAACGAACTGTTCCCTACACGTGGTATTAACTGGCTTACTCAGTTTACAGCCTTAGGTAGTGCAAGTGGAGACAGCAAGCCATACACTGCACTTACATCCGACATGACTGTTTATTCAAGTTTTAGTGAACCAGCAAAGTATTATAGTGTTTTAAGATTAGGTGCAGGTAAAATTTACAGTAAAGGTTATGAGTACTTCCAGGCATTAAATCTCGGGCAGAACAACTATTTAAGAGGATTTAGAAAAAATCGCTTTTCTGGCAGGTCACTTGCTTACGGAAGCTTCGAGTTAAGAGTAAAGCTTACCCAATCTAGATCCTACGTTTTGCCGGGCGATATAGGTGTTGTTGGCTTTACTGATGTAGGACGAGTGTGGATAGAAAACGAGGAAAGCCGCAAATGGCACCACGGCTTTGGGGGAGGACTTTATTATGTTGCTTATAACACAGTCTTAATTTCAGCTACAGTAGGTTTTAGCGAGGAGGAAAAGCTTTTTAATTTTACCCTAGGAACAAAACTGAACCTTACATTTTAAAACCATATTAATGGAGTATAACCAGATTTATAAAAAAGTAGAATTGCATGTGGTAGATTTATATGAAAGGCACCACAACGCAAACCTTCTTTACCATAACATCGCACACACCAAAAGTGTAGTAAGCAGAACTAAAGAAATTGCAGGGCATTACAATCTCATCGAGAGCGACATGTTAGTTGTCTATGTTGCCGCCTGGTTTCACGATACCGGATACCTATTCACCGATCCTGCTCACCATGAGGACAAGAGTGCCGAACTCATGAGAGATTTTATGGAAGGTGACGGGGTAGATGAAAATTTGATAACCAATATCGAAGAGTGCATTTTATCTACTAAGGCTGTAATGAAGCCCGTGAACTTACTGCAACAGATAATTTGCGATGCCGACACTTATAACCTTGGAACAAAAGAATTTAAAATAACCAACAAGTTAGTCTTCGAAGAGTTTCGACTTAGGTATAGCCACATAACAAAAGAGGAGTGGAATACTAAAACAATAGAACTTTTAGAAAATCACCAGTACTATACATCATACTGTAAAGAATTGCTTATGGAACGTAAAAAGAAAAATTTAAAGAAGCTAAAACATAACGTCAAGGAGATACCAGTGAGTCCCGAGGACATGGAAAGCGCCCCGATAAGCGAACAAAATAGCTTTACCACCAAGGGTATTCAAACCATGTTAAGGCTCACATCCGAAAATCATATGAAGCTTAGCGACATGGCAGATGGCAAGGCCAATATCCTCATCTCTGTAAATGCAATCATCATATCGGTAATTCTTTCCGTGTTGCTAAGGCGTTTGTCGGTCGATACTTATTTAACCATTCCAACCATACTTTTCTTAACCTTTTCCGTAGTTACTATTGTTGTTTCAATACTGGCAACAAGGCCAAAGATTAGCGAAGGAAGGTTTAGCGACCAGGATGTAATCGACAAGAAAATAAACCTGCTTTTCTTCGGAAATTTTTACAAGAAATCGATGGATGAGTACGAGAGAGCCATGGGCAAGATGATGACCGACCCTAACTATCTGTACAGTTCATTAGTAAAAGACATTTTCCAGTTAGGCGTTGTTCTTGCTCGTAAATACAAATTAATAAGATTGGCTTACAATATTTTCATGGTGGGCATCATACTATCAGTAATAGCTTTTGGTATTGCAGCATTTTATGGAAGTAGCACAGGTGCAGTAATAACCAATGCACAAGGCACTCCACTCTAATAAATTATAGAATTAGGCGTTTGATTACCCCGGGTAGTTTTTGTGAGCAGGCTTAATAAACGCAATTCAACATCGTTGTGTCACTCACTTGTACTTATAGATATTCTACTCAACTTAAAAAGGCGAGCAATTTTCAAAGCAAGCGCCTGGTCTAAAAAAATAAATATGTTATACAACCGCGACCTTAGTTGGTTAGGATTTAATTACCGAGTACTGTTAGAAGCCGCCAACAAGGATATTCCTTTGTTTGAAAGAATAAAATTTCTCTCCATCTTCTCATCCAATCTTGATGAGTTTTTTAGAGTAAGATTTCCCTCGGTTTTTGCACTCACAAAGCTGAAAGCTAAAACCCAACAAAAAGTTACTGTTGCTTTCAACGATAATATTCCAGAAGAAATGCAGGCAGAAGTAAACAGGCAACTAGATATCTTCGGAGCAGTGCTAACCCACGAAATCATCCCTGCACTAAAGCAAAACGAAATTATATTTTACTACAACCAATCAATTCGTAAAGCGCACATTCCCGAGATCCGCGAAATCTTCTTATCACAGGTCTTAACTTTTATACAACCCATTTTTCTCGAAGGAAATTTCAGTACCAAATTCATCCCCGAAAACAACCAGTTATACCTTATCGTATCAATCAAAGGAGATGATGGTGTTTCGCAACGCCATGCAGTTATAAATATCCCTTCCAATAAACTCCCACGATTTTTTGTTTTAAGTCCCCTCGAGGGCGACAACTACGTCATCTTTATAGACGATATAATAAGGGAAAATATCGACTGTATTTTTCCGGCTTTCGATATACAAGGCGTCTATAGCATTAAGTTCAACAGAGACGCTGAGCTGAAGCTTGAAGATGAGTACAATGAAGACATGTTAGGCAAAATTGAAAAGCAGTTGAAGAAGCGTGACTTTGGTCCTCCATCAAGGTTCCTCTACGAACAGGATATGCCAAGAAACCTGCAGTTATACCTTGCCTCTGTATTCGAATTAAAGTTTGAAGAGATGTTTTCTGGAAGACGCTATCACCACTTAAGTGATCTCTCCTCTTTTCCAACCTTCGGCAAAAACCTTAAGTACGAAAAATGGAAAGCGGTTAAACTAACCGATAATATTGATTGTGGTGACATCTTCAATCTTCTAAATTCTAAAGACATTCTCTTACACCTTCCTTACCAGTCTTATAATTCAGTCTTATCGTTTTTTAACCAGGCTGCTGTTGATACTGCCGTTACAGAAATTTATATCACTTTATACCGAGTAGCAGCAGAGTCTCATGTTGTAAACGCATTAATAAGCGCTGCAAAAAACGGCAAGAAAGTAACTGCCTTTATCGAGCTAAAAGCAAGGTTTGACGAAGCAAACAATATTAAGTGGAGTAAAGCCATGCGCGAAGCGGGGGTAAAAATAATTTATAGTATTCCACACATAAAAGTACACTCAAAAATTGCTTTAATAAAGAAAGTAACAAAAGGCGAAACTCTATCTTATGCCATTTTAAGCACAGGAAATTTCAATGAAACAACGGCTCAGTTTTATACCGATCATGTTTTAATGACCTCTGATCCTTTAGTGGTAAATGAACTTTACCAACTTTTCAAATTTCTTCAGAAGGATTACAAGGAGCCGGACAAAGCTAAGCTACGCTTTGATAAATTATTGGTGTCACAATTCAATATGAACGAGCAGTTCGAAAAACTAATAGACCAGGAAATACTTAAATTAAGAAGCGGCCAGAAAGGGTTAATTCGAATTAAAGTAAACAACCTTGAAGAACCCTGTATGATAAGCTTGCTATACAAAGCAAGCCAGGCTGGTGTAAAAGTAAACCTTATAGTTCGGGGTATTTGTTGCCTTATACCCAGCATTATTGGCATAAGTGAAAACATTACGGTAATAAGGTTGGTCGACAGGTTTCTCGAACATACCCGCCTCTTTATTTTTGGTACCAGTAACACAACCGAAGTAATCATGGGATCAGCAGATTGGATGACACGAAACTTATACCATAGAATTGAAGTATGCGTAGCAATAAAAAACAGCGATTGTAAAAAAGAGTTGATCGACTACTTTGAGATCCAGTGGTCCGATACCGATAAAGCAGTTACGCTTTCTCAAAACTTAGAACAACATCCACGCTACAGCGAAGGCCAAAATAGGA
>JAQBNN010000272.1 GCA_028288505.1 Segetibacter sp.
ATTAATTAAAGCGCAGGTACTTCGCTTCGGCTATGTGCAGCATATTATATTGGATATTAATGGCCATGCTATAACTATTGAAAGGGATGAAGAAGGCCACTACAGGGCTTTAGCTGAACCAGAAAAAATAAGTGATAAGAACATAGACATTGAGTTGATAAAAGCAGTGGTAGAGGTGTTGGAGGGGCTTTAGGTTTTTGGCAAATTGTTAGTTCTTTTGAAGTACTTGGACAGGGAAATTGATTATCGAAAAGGTATGGTGCTTCAACAACCTGGTTAGGAAATATTACAGGAGATAAAAGAGTTATTTAAGTGTCGTTGTATTGCCGAGCAGGAGATTCTATAGTACAAGAGTGCGACGCAAACTGCTGCTTAATAGCACTACTTCAGCCAGGTACAAAGAAATAAATCGCGGCATGGAAAGGTTATTGATAGTAGGTATCTGGAAAAACAGTAAAGGTCTTAACCGTATATTTAAAACCTATTTAATAACACATTCTTTTTATGCCTCCTATACGAAAAAAACAACCTCCCATTAAGCTATTACCCAAAACGCTTACTGGAATAACGGGACTTGACGAAATAACCAGCGGCGGATTGCCTGCAGGTAGACCTACACTTATTTGTGGTGCGGCAGGAAGCGGTAAGACACTTTTTTCCCTGGAATTTATAGTTAGAGGAGCCACCGAATTTGGTGAACCGGGTGTGTTTATGGCCTTTGAAGAAAAAGCCGATGAACTAACTATGAACGTTGCCTCTCTTGGCTTTGACTTGAACAAACTGCAAAAAGATAAGCTTGTAAAAATAGATCATGTACATATTGACAGGAGCGAAATTGAAGAGACAGGCGAGTACGATCTTGACGGTCTTTTTATTCGCTTAGGTTATGCCATTGATAGCATTGGCGCCAAACGTGTTGTGCTTGATACAATTGAAAACCTTTTCTCAGGGTTCGATAATCAGGCAATATTAAGGGCGGAATTACGCAGGTTGTTTGGCTTTTTAAAAGAGAAAGGTGTTACGGCTATTATTACCGGTGAGAAGGGAGATGGCAGCTTAACGAGGCAAGGCTTGGAGGAGTACGTTTCTGATTGTGTTATCCTGTTGGATCATCGCGTAACTAACCAGATTTCTACTCGCCTTTTACGTATTGTAAAATATCGCGGTTCGGTACACGGCACTAATGAATATCCTTTTTTAATCGATGAAGAAGGCATTTCTGTGTTGCCGGTTACTTCCCTTTTGCTTGAGTCGGAGATATCCCAGGACAGGCTTTCATCGGGCATTGTTTCCCTGGATAATATGCTGGGCGGAAAGGGATTTTATAGAGGCAGTTCTATTTTAGTTTCGGGAACTGCCGGAACGGGTAAGACCAGCCTTGCAGCTTCTTTTGCAAACGAATGCTGTAAGAAAAACGAACGATGCATTTATTTTGCTTTTGAAGAGTCTCCAAAGCAGATCATACGCAACATGCAGTCTATTGGTATCGATCTAAAATCTCATGTGGACAAAGGATTACTGGAGATGCATGCTTCGCGACCCACTTTGCATGGGCTGGAAATGCACCTTGTGGCGATACATAAGAAAATAAAAAAGTTTAAACCCCGAGCTGTTATTCTTGATCCCATTACCAACCTTGTTACAGTAGGTTCGGTTAGCGAAGTAAAATCGATGCTTATAAGACTGATAGATTATCTGCAGGCTGAACAAATTACAGTGATGTTTACCGCGCTTACCTTAAATACAATTATAAACGAACAGACTGATGAAGGTGTTTCTTCACTTGTAGACGCGTGGCTGCTGGTTCGCGATATAGAATCGAATGGTGAAAGAAACCGGGGCATGTACATTATGAAGTCGAGGGGAATGAAACACTCTAATCAGGTGCGTGAATTTGTAATAACAGATGAGGGGTTAGATCTTGTAGATGTTTATCTGGGTGACAGTGGAGTACTAATAGGCTCGGCCAGGGAAGCTCAACAATTGATTGAAGCAACCGGACAAGTATTACGTACGCATGCATTAACAAGAAAAGACATAGAGATAAAAAGGAAGAGAAGTGTGTTGGAATCGAAGATCGCTTCGTTACAGGAAGAGTTTGAATCGGTGCAGGATCAGTTGAACAAGTCGTATATAGAAGAGGACCTGAAGAAAGAGATCATGGAGAAAAATCGCACCGAAATGATTGACAAAAGGCACACTAAAAATTCAGGGAATGGCAAAGGCAAGTAGAACAAAAAAAGAAGAAGTTAAATACGAATTGCGGCTTTACATAGCCGGAAACACACCGAAATCGGTAGCAGCTTTAAATAACCTAAAAAAATATTGCGAGGAACATTTAAAGGACCAATATAAAATTGAAGTGATAGACCTATTAGTGCATCCACAACTGGCGGAGGGCGACCAGATTTTAGCAATACCAACTTTAGTACGTAAAGTGCCGGTGCCTATTCGAAAAATTATTGGAGATCTTTCAAATGAAGAAAAAGTATTGGTAGGGTTGAATATTCGACCAGTAAAGCAATAAAATGGCTAAAAAAGAAGAACATAGTTCGCATCAGAAATCAGAAAAAAAGACCGTTGAATATGTTCTTCGATTATTTATAACCGGGGCTACACCAAATTCAATAAGGGCAATCACTAATATCAAGCAAATTTGTGAACAGCATTTGAAAGACAGGTACTCCCTGGAAATAATTGATGTGTACCAACAGCGGGCTATCGCGGAAAAGGAACAATTGGTAGCTTTGCCACTTCTAATAAAAAAGGCCCCTTTACCCGAGCGACGTATAATTGGAGATTTATCTAATACTGAAAAGGTTTTAAAGGGATTAGGACTTGTATCTTAATGTTGAATAACAATTCAAAATATAAAACAAAGGAAGAACTTGAAGCGGAGTTGGAAGAGTTACGCCTGCAACTCGAAGAGGCCAACGAAACCATAGAAGCTATACGAACAGGGCAAATAGATGCACTTGTAGTGCAGGGTGAAAAAGGGCACCAATTGTATACCCTTAAAGGTGCCGACCAAACCTACCGCGTTTTTATAGAAAAGATGACTGAAGGAGCTGTTACCCTTAATCGTAAAGGACTTATTCTTTACTGTAATTCTCAATTTGCCACAATGGTTAATCTACCCCTTTCCAAGGTAATCGGGTTGCCATTCGATACATTTATCACAGCCGAAAACCAAGTTCAATACAAAGATCTTTTTGAGAAATGCTGGAAGCACGATTGCAAAGGCGAAGTGCTGCTTGTAGCAGGGAAAGGGCAAACACCGGTACAACTATCGCTCACAACATTAGAGTTAGAAGAAGGTGTTTCGCTAAGTATTATTTTAACTGACCTGACTTCTCAAAAAGCTACTCAAAAGCAGTTGAGGCAGAACAATCAACAGTTGGAGGAGATAAACCAGGCATTAGAATCAAGCAACAACGACTTGCAGCAGTTTGCCTCAGTTGCTTCACACGATCTGCAGGAGCCTTTACGCAAGATCCAGATCTTCTCCAATTTAATGAAAGAGAAACAGGACGAGCTTAGTCCCGAATCAAGTAAATACCTGGAGAAAATAATTGACTCTTCGGGCCGAATGAAAGTACTTATACTTGATATTTTAAATTACTCACGACTTTCTGCCAGCAAACGGGAGGTGGAGTGTACTGATCTTAATGAGTTAATAAATGAGTTGCGAGATGACTTTGAATTGATCATACAAGAGAAAAATGCCGAAATTCATATCGGCGAGCTTCCCTGCCTTGATGTAAACAGGGGACAGATGCGGCAGGTGTTCCAGAATATTATCAGTAACGCCTTAAAGTTTTCAGTGCCCGGTAAGTCGCCGATAATCCGGATTACTTCCAAAATAATAAGTGACAAGTGTTTTAATAGTAAGCAAGATAAAAATGGTCTTTTTTGTCTTATCAGCGTACAGGATAACGGGATAGGATTTGATGAGAAATATTTGAATAACATCTTTGCGCTTTTCGAGCGATTAAACGGTAAAGACAAATTTGAAGGCACTGGCATTGGTATGGCCATAGCAAAAAAAATAGTTGACAAACACAAGGGGTTAATTACTGCTGCAAGTAAAGTGGGGCAGGGTGCCAAATTTAAAATTATCCTGCCGATAATGCAATCCCAACCTTAAGTTTGTGTATGGCTTCTAAAAAGGTATTGTTGGCTGAAGATGATTTGGATGATCAAATATTGTTTCGCGATTTCTTGCAACACCGCACAGACATTACCTTAATGTCAATCGTTGAAAACGGCGTAGAATTGTTTGAAACATTAGAGGAAATTCCTTCGCCCGAAGAGCTCCCGGACAATATCATTCACTATCAGAATATGCCGAAAAGAAATGGCCGACAAACCATTGAGTTATTAAAAGAAAGCAATAGGTATGCACAGATTCCAGTTGTTGTTTACTCTACTTATGCAGACCAGAAGTTAATCGATAACTGCTGCAAAATCGGCGCTTGTACGGTTGTATCAAAACCAATTTCTAAAGAAGGTTACGATAAAATGATCGACGGGTTCTTACAAATTATTGGTTAAGTTATTTATACTGGTTAAATTTTTGTCCTGCTGTTATGCGAGCACTCTTTTTTTGTTACCAGCATTATCTCTCCGTTTAAGCATCGTTGCTACGCTCAGTTCACGCGCATAACTCTTTTAATCTTTTTTATACAAAATACACTTGAATTGAAGCTATGGTTTAAGCTCATCAGTTTGCTATTGCTTCGATGGTTAAATGGAACAAACTGATAACAGTAATAATGGGCTTGCCGCTAATAGAAAGGCTGATGAACAGAGCTCGACAGTACAAGAGTGCGACGCAAGTAAAGCTTAATAGAATTACAATCGTCTGCTACCAAAGAAAGAAAACTTTATTCACCAAAAGGATATGTTTCGGGAACCTTACTTCCATGAACGGGGATATGCAAAGGATGTAACGCTTTTGTTTTGTCAAGGTAGATAAAGGCATCGTATCGCAGGGGAACAACGCTTGGAACGTAGTTGCCATACCTCTCGTAGTCGGGGTTATAAACCACGCCAATAGCCCGGTGGCCTATGCGGTTTTCATACAAAGCTTCGTTTGCGATTTCGTCCATTATTAAAAGCTTATCCGCTGCACCCACCTTGTGCAACATGTGCTCCCAACTACCATCTTTTGCGGGTGGCACTTTCATAACTTCGATTTCTGCACCCCAGCTATCGGCAGCAATTACCGATCCTTCGAAAGAGCCAAAGCCTACCAGAACTACATCGTCTTTTGGGTAATTGTTTCTTACCAGCTCACCAATATTATACATGCCGTCATCAGCCATATCAGTAAAAGTGCTGTCGCCAATATGAGTGTTATGCTCCCAGATAATTACTTTGCTTTCGTCGCCATGAAACTTAAGTAACCGCTCCAGCGTTTCGAACATGTGACTGTCTCTTACATTCCAGCTTTCAGGGCCGCCTTTTACCATTGCCCTGTAATACTTTTCTGCGTTTACAGTAATCAATGCATTTTGTTCGGTACTAAAAGTGTTCTCGTAATCGGAGTCGAAGACAGGCATTTTATTTCGGATTGCCTTTAGCAGATTGGCCACCTCTGTTTCGCAAAGATCGGGAACCATGCTGGTGGCGTAGGCATAAGAGCCCTCATCATTCTTGTAAGGTTCAAAACATTTGAACGCTTCTTTAGCTGCCTGCAAAGCATGGGAGTCGTATTTTTCGAGGTACGACTTTATTGCATCCATTGAATCCCACAAGCTGTAAACATCCAATCCGTAAAAGCCTACTTTGACTTCTTTCGCCCTGGTGGTATTATGCTGGTACAACCATTCTGTCAGCGCTACTATTTCCCAGTTGGCCCACATCCAGGTAGGCCATCGATTAAACTCTTTTAGTACTTCTAATGCTGAGGTTTGTGGACAATACTGTTTGATGTACCGGTTTACAGAATAGCAATCAGGCCAGTCCCCTTCCACAGCGATAAAGTTGAATCCTTTTTCTTTAATAAGTCTTTTGGTGATCTGCGAACGCCATGTATAATACTCGTGTGTTCCGTGGGAGGCCTCGCCAAGCATTACAACTCTTGCGTTACCAATTCTTTCTAAAAGAGGATCGAGGTCTTGAGAAGATTGTAAAGGTTTTGACTTTTCCCCTATTGTTTTTAGAATATCTTTTTGCTGCTGGAAAGTAATATGATTAGTTGTAAAGCGCATGTAGTAAGAATTGTTCTACTATAGCTGCAATCAAATTAAATGCCTTATTAAGTTCATTCTTTATGTTTTGGTTACGATGAAGAATGAAGTTTTTAAACACATCTCCAAATGGCATCGAGAAACCATTTCTTTGAATCGAAAAAATGATGGAGAGGCTCAAAGCCGCTATTTAGGGCGAAGGTATTAGTTTGTTCGACAGAAAACTTTTGCGAGATCTCTGTATGTATCGTTTCGCCTTCTTCTAAGTAGAAGGTCGATTGTTCAATATGCACTTGTTGTTTGGTTGTACTTACCAAATAGCTTTTGCACGTGCCTGTATGTGGATCGTAAGTTGGGTAGTGTTTGAAGTTTTCAACTGCAAAGTCTCCTCCTAGGTCTTTATTTATCCGCTTCAAAAGGTTCAGGTTAAAATCACGGGTATAGCCGGCTTTGTCATTATAGGCAGCCAAAATAACCAGGGGATTTTTTTTAAGATCAAAACCTATTAGAACAAGATCGCCGGGCTGAAGATGGCTGCGCAGCTGCCTGAAGAAATCTTCTGCTTTGTTTAAAGGGATATTGCCAATGTTGGAGCCGAGAAACAGCACAACTTTAATATTGTTGGATTGTTGCTTTGCCTCTTCCAGCATTTCGAAATACTCGCCGTTAAGTCCTTTGAGTTTTAATGCTGGTAGTTGAGGCGGAAGTTTTTTATGGAGCTGATCAATAACGTTGGTAGAAATGTCGACAGGGTAGTAGGTGAAGTTTGTTTCCCGATCTACAAGTTCTTTTAGCAGGTAAATGGATTTTGTTGCGTCTCCTGCACCTAGTTCAACAATATCGAAAGACTGAAACCTGTTGGTAAATACAGATGCTAATTCTTGAGTCTGGTTACTGAAAATTTCAAGCTCGCACTTCGTAGGATAGTACTCAGGGCAATCCATGATCTGCTGAAATATAGCATCGCCTGCAGCATCGTAAAAATATTTTGACTCCAAATATTTCTCGGGCGCAGAAAGCCCTTTTAAAACATCCACTAAAAATTGACTCATGTTTTTTTATTGCGCCAGCCGGATGCCGGTGTATTGCCACCGTAGCTGTGGATGAAAAAAATTGCGGTAGGTAACCCGGCTATGCCCGGGCGATGTTACTTCGGAACCTCCTCTTAAAACTTTTTGATTTACCATAAACTTGCCATTGTATTCACCAATTGCTCCCGGCGCTTTTGTAAAGCCTGGGTAAGGTAAGTAAGCACTTTCCGTCCACTCCCATCTTTTACCCCAAATGAATTTTGCCGCGGCTGCTTCCCATTCAAATTCTGTTGGTAACCGCAGCCCCTTCCATGCTGCGTAAGCAGATGCTTCATAAAAACTAATATGGTTTAAAATGTCTTTCTCATCAACTTCTTTTAAACCGGCATAAGTATAATGCTGCCATTTGTTATTTATGTTATACCAATACTCAGGTGCGGTAATATTGTTAGTCTTTACCCAATCCCATCCTTCAGCATGCCAATAGCGAAAGTCAGTATACCCGCCCGCTGCTATAAATTCAAGGTATTCTCCGTTAGTTACTAGTTCATCTGAAATCTGGTAATCCTGTAAGTAAACCTTGTGGCGGTTTAGTTCGTTGTCAAAGCAAAAGCCTTCACCTGTAAAGCCAATTTCATAAATACCTGCAGGCATGTTAACCATTTCGGCGTTACCATTTCCTACACTCGATGTTGCCACTGATGGATCGTAAGCAGGAAACAAAGGATTGTTACCAAGAATGTATTTTATGTCGGTTAACAGCAATTCCTGGTGTTGTTCTTCATGATTGAGGCCTAGCAATATCACTTCATCCAATGCCGGGTTCTGCACATTCTCTAGTAACAATGGCATGGCATCATCCACGTACTTCCTGTAAGCATAAATATCATCAACAGTAGGCCTGCTTAAATTGCCACGATCAGTTCGTATTACCCTTGCACCAACTGTTTCGTAGTAACTATTGAAAACGTAATTATAATTCTCGTCGTACTCTTTATAATTGCTTGCATGCTCTTTCAGTATAAAAGTTTCAAAGAACCAGGTGGTGTGCCCTATATGCCATTTTGGGGGACTAACATCTACAACAGGCTGCACTACATAATCTTCCTTTTGTAGTGGTTTACAAATATCTTCAGTTCTTTTGCGAACAGAACGGTACTTATCTAAAAGGTTCATGTATGTTTTTCTGGTTTGTAAAGCCCTAGTTGTAACGCGATTTTTACTTAGCCTTTTTTAAAATACAAAAATGCTGCCTTGCAGTTACAAAGGTTTATGTAGAGCCCAGGAAGTAAACAGAATTAAACTCTTATGGTTTAAAAAATATCAGTGTAGAATAAACGAAATCTAAGTAATCGAATATCTGTTTGCGACTCTAGTTGCAATTAAGTTTTTTTGGAGCCAGAGAGCACAACTACTATTAGGCCTCCGTTGCGTCGCACTCTTGTACTTTTTGTTCAGTATGCTACATCCCACTCGTTGCAGGTACCACTTTCTGCACCAACATTTAAGCTTGAGCAGGACAAATGACAGTCTTCGTTCAGCTGGTTAAAGAAACTGCTGTACAAGAGTGCGACGCAAGAAAAGCAGGGTAAAGATCTTACTGATAACTACCAAAAAGAACCTTGCAGACGATCCCGCTTTGTTATCCATTACCTCTTGAGCGTAATGATAATTGTGCTGCCAAATTTTATATTTTATAAAACCTCTTTAGTAGGGGAATTAACTCTTCGTTTTTAACTAGTAAATAATGTGGGGTTAGTATTCTACTCGTTAGTTATTCTGGCATATATTTTTCAGGTTTAAAGAATACTTTCATTTAAAATTTTTGTTATGGCAGATACAACAAATCAACAATCTGAAAATAAGAAATCTGATGTGGTTCTTGAACTGGGAGACCTTGAGGTAGTTGAACAAAAAGTGCCGGTAGAACCGGGAGGTGACGTTACTTCAAAGAACGAAAACGAAGGTGTAAACCACGAAGCAAATGCATCTAATTCAGCAATGCATCATGCAAAAGAAGGTGGTACAGGAACAGCAGGATATCGTGATAACCAGCGAGTGACAACAAGAGCTAATGAAGCACCAGACCGGACGGATACAGGAAGTGGCGGACTATCCGCTGGGGGCGAAAAGAGTGCATCACAGTTTTAATGCTATCATTTGATGTAACCATGACTTACACAAGTCATGGTTTTTTATGCCTGCTATTGCCGAAAATAATTTGAGTATATTTAGTACAAAAACCTGCTATTTGCTTCACCGGTCTACAATACAGCTATTGCGTTTTCCTTTTTCCTACTTCCTGATGCCCGTATTTTGGTTTGCGTTAATATTTCCGCCCGAGATTAACTGGTTGAATGCTGCTATCATTTTTGTTATTCTGCACCTTCTCGTATATCCATCGAGCAACGGCTACAATAGTTTTATGGATAGGGATGAAGACAGCATAGGAGGTATTGAGAAGCCTATGCAACCAACTGTTCAACTTTTTTATGCTAGCATTGTTATGGATGTTTCGGCGGTGTTGTTAAGCCTCGTGATATCAACGCTATTCGCCACCGGAATACTTGTTTATATTATTTCTAGCAGGCTTTATAGTTACCGGAAAATACGGTTAAAACAATACCCTATTTTAGGGTACTTAATAGTAATATTGAACCAGGGTGCTTTGGTTTTTTTTCTTGTTTATACTGGCGTTTCACCTGCAGATGTCAAGACTATTCCGTGGCAAGGGGTTGTAACTGCTGCTTTTTTAATAGGAGGGTTCTATCCAATTACGCAGGTATATCAACACAACAGCGATGCTAAGGATGGCGTGAATACAATTAGTATGGTTCTTGGCAAAAGAGGCACATTTGTATTTTGTGCAGCAATGTATAGTATAGCGTTAGGTATTCTTTTTAGTTATTTTATAAGCATTCAGCAGCAAAAGCTTTTCTGGATTCTCCAACTCTTTTTTATCCCTGTCCTTGTGTTTTTTTTACTGTGGATGAAAAAGGTTTGGAGGAACTCAAGTGAGGCAAATTTTATTAACACCATGAAAATGAATTGGCTTGCAAGTACCTGTACTGCGCTTGCCTTCATTTCAATAATTATAGTACAACAGATTGGCTAAGATCGTATCAATATCAACAGCATTACCGGCATACCGGCATGAGCAAAAAGCGATTTTGCATTTTATGCAGAAGGCGTTTAGGCTTGACGAAACTGACAAGCGAAAACTTTCGTTTCTCTACAGTCATAGTAAGATTAACAGCAGGTATTCTGTTATAAGGGATTTTGGATTTCCCGACGAAGACTGGCAGTTTATTTCAATGAATGGAAAGCCGAATGTTTCCCTGAATGAACGGATGGATCTTTTCCGGGAGTATGCTTTGCCTTTATCAGTAGAAGCTGTCGAGAAGTGTATTGATGGTTTTATTAAGCCGGAAGAAATAACCCATCTTATAACAGTGAGTTGTACAGGGATGAGTGCGCCAGGATTAGACTTACAGGTGGCAGAAGCAATGCAGCTCCGTTCAGATATTTTTAGGACATCAGTCAACTTCATGGGATGTTATGCCGCCATTCATGCTCTTAAAATGGCTAAGATGATTTGCGACGGATCTCAGTCGGCTAAAGTTGTTATCGTGGCTACGGAACTTTGTACAATCCATTTTCAAAAAGACTATTCAATTGACAATGCGGCCAGTAGTTTATTATTTGCAGATGGAAGTGCAGCTGTATTAGTCTCTAATTCAGTTGAGAAAAAAGGCGGATTAAATCTCGATCACTTTTATTCGGAAGTGGCTTATAAAGGAAAGAGTGACATGAGTTGGGAGCTTAGTAATAACGGCTTCTTAATGACCTTAAGTTCTTACATACCCCAATTGATCGAAGAGGATATTTTGGCACTTGTAAATAAGGCTTTAGAAAAGAGTAATATTTCCAGGGAAGAGATAAGCCATTGGTGCCTTCACCCAGGTGGCAACAAGATTTTGGAGGTAATTAAGCAGCAGTTGGAATTAAGAGAGGAGGATTTAAATTACTCAAGGAAGGTGCTGAGTGAATACGGGAACATGTCTTCTCCGACAATCCTTTTTGTTTTAAAAGAGATTATGGAGAACCTTAATGAGGCTCCTGCAAAAGTATTTGGCGTAGCATTTGGCCCGGGCCTCACAATGGAAACTTTTATTGCTTCCACCCATGAATCTTAGCATACGTTCTTCCTCTAAAGAATTGCTTGATCGCGACGATATTCCTTTTGACGATATCAGGCAGAATTTAGTGGAGCTGAATTTTATTAACACCTGGTTGGGTGGCCATACAATTACGGTTGCAGGCTTAAAGCAATTATTAGGAGGTAGAAAAAGTGCGATCATTTGCGAGATTGGGTGTGGAGGTGGTGACAACCTTTTTGCCATTGACGGGTGGTGTAAAAAAAATGGCGTCACTGCAAACTTAATTGGTGTTGATCTAAAACAGGAGTGTATCGATTTTGCAAAAAAGAAGCAGCAAGATAATTGTGAGTGGATCACCTCAGATTACAGGAGTGTAAGTTTCAATGTAAAACCTGATGTTATTTTCTCGAGTTTGTTCTGTCACCATTTTAGTGAAGATGCACTAGTAGAACAACTGCAATGGATGCAACAGAACTCCAACCTCGGCTTTTTTATAAATGATCTTCACAGGCATAAACTCGCCTACCTATCTATTAAAATACTTACTGCTATTTTTTCTTCTTCTTATCTTGTAAAGAATGATGCGCCGCTAAGTGTTGCACGAGGCTTTAAAAAGGAGGAGTGGCAAGCTTTACTTTCAAAAGCCCAAATTGTCGGGGCAAAAGTTTTGTGGAAGTGGGCTTTCAGGCATTTAATCGTTTACAGACATGAGTGAGAACACTACATATGATGTTGCTGTGGTGGGCGGAGGTTTAGCCGGTTTATGTCTTTCTATTCAATGTGCGCAACAAGGTTTTTCGGTCATACTCTTCGAGAAAGAAACCTACCCTTTTCATAAAGTATGTGGTGAATTTATAAGCAATGAAAGCCGGAACTTTTTAGAGAGAGTAGATGTAGACTTTGCTTCACTCAATCTCCCCTCGATTAGTAAATTACTTGTTACAGATGTGTATGGTAAGCAATACAATTTTCCTTTAGATACCGGCGGCTTTGGAATTAGCAGGTACAGGCTTGATAATCTTTTATACCAATCAGCAATAAGCACTGGGGTAAAAGTTCTGTGCAATACGAAAGTTGATACTATAAACCTAAATGACGACGAGTTCGAAGTATCTGCAGGCAAGAAAAAAATTACGGCAAAAGTAGTAGCAGGATGTTATGGAAAAAGAGCAAATATTGATGTGAAGTGGAAGCGACCTTTTACGCTTGATAAGCCCTCGAAATTAAACAATTACATCGGCGTAAAATATCATGTCAGGTACGAGCATGATCGGGAACAGATAGCCTTGCATAATTTTAAAGATGGCTATTGTGGCATCTCCAAAATTGAAGATGATAAAAGCTGCCTGTGTTACTTAACTACTGCCAGTAACTTAAAGCAAGCAGGCAATTCTATTAAGAACCTGGAAGAGCAGATCTTATATAAAAATCCTTTTCTGGAGGAGATTTTTACAAGTGCAGAGTTCTTATATGCAGAGCCTCTTACTATTTCGCAAGTTAGTTTTGCAAAGAAAAGCCAGGTAGAAAAAAGCGTTTTACTAGTTGGTGATACTGCCGGCATGATTGCTCCTTTATGCGGCAATGGAATGAGCATGGCTATGCATGGGAGTAAAATCGCTTTTGAATGCATTAACCAATTTCTTGCAGGAAAAGCTACCCGACAGCAAATGGAAACAGCCTACAGCAACAATTGGAAAAGTCAATTCTCTAAAAGATTATTTACGGGTAGAGTAGTACAAAAACTTTTTGGAGGAACCCTTTCAACTGTAGCTTTTCTTCGGGTGATGCATGCAGTTCCACTTATTTCGAAGCCACTAATTGCTGCTACGCATGGAAAGAGTTTCTAGATGAGTTAAGTAATTCTATAGCCTTATGGTGTATTTTATTTCACCAGCACCAGTCCTTTACTAAACATCGTTGTGTCACTCACTGTACTGTATTTTCTTTATTCAGCTTTCCTAAAACGTTCTCAATTCGGCCAACTATGTAAAGGCTATTACCTGGCTGAATAAAGCGATGCTGTACAAGTGAGTGACACAACGATGTAGATATTAGTACTTCTGCCCAAAACCAAAATTTACACTTAATGGAGGAGGAAGTAAAGAATTAAAACACAGGAATTTTTTTCCTTTCTTCCCCGGGATTATCACCAATTTCAGGATCAGATAGTGGATCGTCGTCATCGTCATCATCGTCATCATCGTCGTCACCTTCTTCCCCGGGCTGGCCTGGGTTTTCGGGGTATTTCTTCGGATCATCGTGCATTCCATAAGAGTCCATTATGTCTTTATAAGAAGCGCCGCCTGTTTCAGTTGAGAGAGCATCGTGGTCATCACTTACATCAACATTATTATTTGCATCAGTATCAGTAGACACAGAGGGAATATTTATATCGCTTACAAATTCAGAAACACCTGCCTCATTAACCACCTTTGTTTCATCTTCCCCATTAACTATTTGCGCACCAGTCTGGGGTTGAGAATCGCCTGACCTATGAGCCTCATCGGTGTTGGGGATAGAGGATGTTTTAGGGTTTATGTTAGGATCTGGAACATTATTATCTGGAGTTTGCATAAGGTCTAAATTAAAGATTTACAATAAGTAACGTTTATAAAAGATAAAAAACTATACCATAAAAGCGGCTGTAAATAAAAAGGCAAGTATGCCTAGAGAACACTTGCTTAAAATACTATCAGAAAGTTTTACTTTAAAAAATTATCTATTTGAGAAATCGAAATGGGTTTTTCAATTACCTGGCAGTTTAAGTTGCCATTTAGTTCTGGCTTACTGCTTGGTTTATTAGCACTAATTAAAAAAAGGTGCGCATCAGGTACTACATCCAATATATTTTTAGCGGCAGGCCATCCAAGCCCATCAGGAAGATTATTATCAAGAATAACGATATCAGGCGTACTGTCATGCACTAAACCAAGCCCATCCCTCAAAGTATGAGAAATACTTACTTCACAATTTTTTTTTGGATAAATAGAACTGCATGAGTAAACAGAAATCCACCTCATCATCTATTATTAATACTTTCTTCTTATCCATAAACATGTTTGTATAAAAAATGCTGCCAAATAAAGTCATCCTTACATTCATCTGCACTTTAATAGCGGTTGTAGAAACAATTTCTCGAAAAAACGGAAATTTTAAAATTTTATTTGATGGTTTAGGTAAAAACACTTATGGTATAACGAATTTTTGATATGTCGTGGTAGCCACTTGTCCTTAGAATGTAGAATCATTTTTTTCAAAATTACTTGTCTAAAATTTTCTACTATTCCGTTTTCAGATGTTTAAAATGCATGACAATGCAGGGCTTGCGCGGTTAATGGCATGTTAATTGACCAGTTGTGCGAAAAGATTAAAAATGAAAAAGTGGATTTTCGCACTCGCTATTAGTGCACTAGGTTTTGTTTCAGCAGAAGCGCAAAAAACTAAATGGTCTCTTGGTCCGAACGCAGGTTTCGGTGGTTCTACACTTTCTAACTTCCAGGATAGAGAAGGACATTCAGCAGGAAATGTAGGGTTGGCTCTAGTATACAGCGCTATTGAGCATTTCGGTGTTGGGGCTGATCTTAAGTATTCTATTGAAGGTGCTGAAAGAACGTTTATGGGTACTGGTGGCAAATGGGAAGAGAAGTACAGATTGGATTATCTCAGAATTCCAATTAAAGCTATTTACTTTTTTAACGATTATGGAGACAGGTTACGTCCAAAAGTTGCTGTTGGCCCTTCGTTCGGCTTTCTGGTAGGTGGAAATAATAAGTTAACTAACCCTGCTGGCAACACAGCTACAGTTGAAGACCTTGATCAGTATGTAAACAACTTCGATTTTGGCATCACTGGTTCTGCTGGTTTAAATTATCGCCTGGTAAGAAATACCTGGTTGTCTGCTGATCTTAGCTACCTCCACGGTCTTACGGATGTTTTAAAAGGTACTGCAACAGATACCTATGCTAACCGTAATTTATCAATTAACCTTGGTGTTAATTTCGGATTATAAAGAATGCTTTTAATATCGTAGAACTGCCCCATCTATTGGGGCAGTTCTATTTTTTTAAGGCCTTGTTTTAACATAAAAAATGCTGCGGTGGCACATTATTTATACAAGGCTCTTGTACAATTTCTTACAGAAAATCTAATACTATGATCAAAGCAAACGTTCGATTAATTCTCGCATTACTATTAACTACAGGCTTGTTTGGCGCGGGATGTAAGAGTTTAAATAAAGCCCAAAAGGGAGTTCTTATAGGTGCAGGTGCAGGTGGAGCCGTAGGTGCAGGTGTTGGTAAAGCTGCCGGTAATACTATATTAGGTGCTATTATTGGTGCTACTGTTGGTGGTGTAACTGGTGGTGTTATAGGTCGTACAATGGATAAGGAAGCAAGCGAGATTGCGCAGATACCAGGAGCTGAAGTTAAAAGAGTAGGTGAAGGTATCAACATAACCTTTGAGTCTGGCGTGTTGTTTTCGGTTAACCAAGCTTCTCTAAACCAGAATGCGCAAACTAAAATAAAAGAACTGGCAAGTATTTTAAATAAATACCCTGATACTTATATTTTAATTGAAGGACATACCGATAATACAGGAACAGATAGTCACAACATGACTTTGAGCCAGCAGCGAGCACAAGCTGTATCAGACTTTCTAAAAGCACAAAACATTACTGCTACGCGTTTAAAAACGGCTGCGTATGGTGAAGCTCAGCCAAAGGTTCCAAATGATAGTGAGGCAAATCGTTCACAGAACAGGCGAGTAGAATTTGCGATTTATGCAAACGAAAAGATGGTAGAAAAAGCAAAGTCAGAAGTAGGAACTCAATAACGAATGTTAATAAATACTATTTAAAGAGGCGGTCCAACGGGCAGCCTCTTTTTATTATATTTAATTTTAGTACGAGCTAAAGTTTTTCATAGCGTCATCGTTGCGTCGCAATCCGTTCATCTTTTAAATCGTTATGCATCTTTTTTTCGATTATAAGTGCAGAATGCTCGATTATCTCACTGAAGGGCACTCTTGAAAGTTTTCACGCCTTAGCAACTACTTTCCTGACAGCAATTTGTTTATTTCCTTAATGCTACCGGCCAAACATTAAGGAGATGTGAGGCGTCCCTTTATAACCCTCAGTTGCACTGTGCCCACGCAAGAATGCTTAATAGAAAGCTGGTGATATGTACAAAAAAAACTTATAGATTTTCATAATTGAGGAATATCAGGAGCAAAAAAAAGCAGCCATTAAGGCTGCTTCAATTTTTTATTTATACACAATTAGTCGATCGTTTTTCTTCCTCCTATTAACGATAAAAGGAATAAAACGATAAATATAAAAAATAGCACTTTAGCTATACCTGCAGCACCTGCAGCGATGTTTCCGAAACCAAAAACTGCAGCGATAATAGCTACAATCAAAAAGGTTATTGTCCAACGTAACATAATTTTTAATTTTAAAAGTTGATAAATGATTTTCATTATTTAATAAAGAATCGTACCAGATTTTCAATGTTTTAACATCGTACCTTCTAAAGCTATGTGAGGAAATGAGTTGCAGAAAAGATTGGTACAAAATTTTCCTTATGAATTGCAGAGAAAAGCAAGCAGAAGATGAAAGCAAGGAAAAAATTAATTAAAGAGGCGCTACAATATATGACTCAATGCATATTGTTGCCGGGTGTAGAAATGGATCTTGATAATGTTTTTAATTTTTACAAAGAGAATTGGGGTAGCTTTATAAAAGAAGGCGTAAGGCGAAATATTACTATTACTAAACAATAAAATACTTATCTATGAGCTTCTCATTAAAACTTGATGTAAGTGCCGAAAACATTACCTGCGCTTGCTCAATTACCGACGTTATACTGGAGAAAGTAAAGGCTTTGCACGATAGTATTAAAATGCTGAAAGAAGTTGAAGTTCGTTTGTTTGAATCAAAATATAACAACCAAAAAGGTGTAACCCTTAGTATATATACTCCATACGAAACAATAGTAGAATCGTCTAACTCACGCAACTGGGAAGATGCTGTGCTGACAGCTTACGAAAATGTGATGTCTTACTTTAGGAAACCTATCTTCGAGGGAAGTACAATTTGAAGGTAGCGCCTACCCCAGGCTGTGCCTCCGCAGAAATATAACCATTGTGGTTTAGCATTACTCTTTTACTTATGGCAAGCCCAATCCCTTTGCCGGCATAAGAAGAGTTTTGGGTGTGCAGCCGCTGGAAAATAATAAAGACTTTATCTGTAAATTCATTATCAAAGCCAATCCCATTATCGCTAATGCTAATTCGGTGAAACGCTTTATCCTTTAGGCTTACATCGTTCTTATCTATTGTGTCTCCTCTAACATCTTCAGCCGAGATTTTTATTATTGGAACTATGTTAGGCTTTGAAAATTTGAGGGCGTTTTCTATAATGCTTGATAATAACAAATGCAGCTGTTTATAATAACCATGTAGTGTGGGTAAGTCTTCTAATTTTACTTGAGCTTGCTTATCCTCAATGCTCTCAGTTAAACTTTTAAGTACATCATTTACACATTCTGCTAAATCTACCAGTTGTATCTCTTCTACAGTTTTGGTCAAGTTTGTATAATTAACCAGGTCCTCAATTAATCCCTGCATTCTTTCTGCGGCTGAGTTTATTCGGCTAACTGTCAGCTGCCCTTCTTCATTCAAAGCAGGGGCATATTCCTTAATTAACCTGCTCGTAAAGGTTCTTATTTTCCTTAAAGGCTCTTGTAAATCGTGCGAAGCCACAAAGGCAATTTGTTCATGTTCTGTATTAATAATTTTTAGTTCAGCAATTGATTTCTCCAGTTGTTTCTGGTATTGGTGCCTCTTCTTAAATTCCTTAAGTATAAAGCCGAAAGATATAACCTGGAAAATGCAGGAAACCACTAGTATAAGTATTAAATAGTGAGACGTTTTTTTCTGAAAGCTATCTTTTATTGTTTCGTTCTCGCTTAGCTTATACAGCTCCTGTTGCTGAAAATTAACAATCAGGTTTCTAAAGTCGCTCATTTGCTTTGTACCTCTTTCGATACTCGACATAATATTCCTGGTGTCACCGGTGAGCGCCTTCTCATGAGTAGTAATTAGTGTAGAAAAACGTGAAGCAGCTGCAGCGTTTAGTTTAATAACTGCTGCTTTTATATTTTCATCATTTTCACTAATTAATTTCAGCCTGGCCATTTCGCCTTTAATACTGTTGAGGCGTTCGCCTAAGTTGACAAGATCATCTTCGTGTTTAAACAAGAGATAGCCTCTTACCGAGTTTTCGGATTCTACCAGGCTACTGTGTATCTGCTGCAACTGGTTAATAACTTCGTAGGTGGTTTCCACCTTTTTATTATAGTCAGTAAGAGATTTAAAGTCGCTTGCGAAAAAGAGGGAGATAACCAAAATCACCACTATCGAAAGGCCATATCCTAAATAAATGTAACGAATACTTTTCACCATGTGAAGGGGTTAATTAACTTTACTTCTTTAAAGACACTAAGCTGAGGAAAGTTTTCTACACCACCTCGAAAAATAAAATTACTTCACAAAGACAAGCTTATACTTGTATGAATAAGTACATTTGTAAACATTTGTAAAACAGTGGTTTTAAATTTTTCTTTCAAAAAGGGAATAATTGGTTTCTAAGTTGGAATTTAAATACTGTCACAAATAAAACCCAGACTATCAATATGCTAAGCCAAATTCAAACCCAAAAACAGCAGTTGAAGATACTTCCACAGCAAATTCAAATGCTGAACATTTTTCATCTCAACGTATTGGAATTAGAACAGCGTATTCACGACGAGCTTGATGAGAACCCGCTTTTGGAAAAGAATGAGGAAGAGGAAAATGTAGCGATAGATAGACTTTCAAAAGAATCTGTTCAGGATTTCGAAGATTGGGAGGAGCACGGGTACGACGATATACCCGATTACAAACTCGAATACGAGAATTACTTCAACAACGAAAGTTTGCCTAATGTACCTATCAGGGCTTTTTCAGACTTTAGACAAGCTTTAAAAGAACAAATACGTTTTGTAGGTTTAAACGATCGGAAACTAAGGTTAGCTAACTACATTATCGACTGCCTTAGTTGCAATGGATTTCTTAGCCAGGAGTTAGAAGACATGGCCGATGACCTTTCTTTTAAACAAGGCGTACTTGTAGAAGCAGAGGAGTTGGAAGATGTATTGAAGGAAGTTCAAAAGCTTGACCCTATAGGAATAGGTGCAAAGAATACCAGGGAGTGCCTGCTGTTGCAACTGCATGCGCTTAGTAAAAAAGGTCCTGATGTAAAAAAGGCTATTCAGCTACTAGAAAATCATTACAACGACCTTTCACATAGAAATATGGATAGGATAATGGATGCATTATCGGTTGAGGAAGATGAATTAAAGATGATCCTTAAACTGCTTGCTTCTTTAAAACTGAAACCCATAGTTGAAGAAATTGAAGGCAATGCCGCTAACAACAACATTATCCCCGATTTTATTTTAACTGTTGACGATGACGGTCTTATCGAAGTAAATCTATACCGTCCAAGGTCTTCTTCTCTGTACATCAACCAGTCGTTAATGGAGACGGTGCAGCAGTCGGGCCCCAATAAAGACAAGATAGCAACACAGTACCTAAAAAGCAAACTTAGCTCAGCGCAATGGTTTGTAAACGCTATTAAACAACGCGAAGGAACCATGATGCAGATAATGAGAGCGATAGTAGAGCTTCAGCGCGATTACTTTGTAACCGGCGAGGTAAGCTTACTTAAACCAATGATTCTTAAAAATATTGCCGATAAAGTAGGGGTGGATATATCAACCGTTTCCCGGGTTACTTCCAACAAGTACGTTGATACTCCATTTGGTATAATTTTGCTGAAGAATTTGTTTACTGAGGGCATCATTAACAAAGAGGGAGAAGTTATAAGTAACAGGGTTATTCAATCGGCTATAGAAGGTGTAATAGAAACCGAGGATAAATTAAATCCTTATACAGACCAGCAGTTAGTGGCTATCTTAGCAAACAAAGGAATAAATGTGGCAAGAAGAACCATTGCAAAATACCGCGAACAGTTGCAAATACCCGTTGCCCAGTTAAGAAGAATGTGGGCATAGTTGCAAAGAATTAAAAAGGTACAAGTGAGTGACACAACGATGTTTAATAGCAGCACTCTGCTTGTATCAAAAGCTCTTTTAAATCAATATTTAAATGTTGTTTACTGGTAAAAATATTTTTGTTCCAACATTTGAATAGCTATTAAGCATCGTTGTGTCACTCACTTGTACAGTTAATGTTCTATTCGCAAAAAAAAATAAGTTTCAAACAAAAACGAGATTAGTTGCCTTTATTTATAAAATCAAGTTTTAAAAAATATAATGAGTAAAATTTTAGTTATAGACGATGATGTAGATATGTGTTTGCTCTTGAAAAGATTCCTCACAAAGAATCATTACGAAGTAACACTTGCTCATAATGGAAAGAAGGCCCTTGAAGAACTTGAGAATAATGAGCCGAACCTGGTACTTTGCGATTTTCGGTTGGAGGATATAGACGGCAAGGAAATGTTAATTAAGATAAAGGAAAAATATCCTAAGACACCTGTAATAATTGTTACCGGCTATAGTGATATTAAGGTAGCCGTAGATGTAATGAAGTTGGGTGCGTATGATTACGTAACCAAGCCTTTGTTCCCTGATGAGATACTTTTAAGCATAAAGAAAGCACTAGAAAAAACTGCTGATGCCTCAGATAATACAGCAGTTGTAATTTCAACCAGTGCAGGCGACGTCAATGTTGAGGACGATGCAAAGAAAGTGGCAAGGCCAAAGACAATGATGTCGGGGCAATACATATTTAGCGATAGTCCGGAGTTTCGCAACATATTACGCCAGATAGACCTTGTAGCTCCTACCAATTACAGCATCTTAATTTATGGTGAAAGTGGAAGCGGTAAAGAAGCGATAGCCCAGGAAATCCACAAACGCTCTAAGAGAAAAGATCAGCCCTTTGTCGCAATAGATTGTGGAGCCTTGTCAAAAGAGCTAGCGGGAAGTGAATTATTTGGCCATGAGAAAGGATCATTTACAGGCGCCCTAAATCTTAAAATAGGAAACTTTGAAATAGCTAACGGAGGAACTATCTTCCTTGATGAAGTTGCTAACCTGTCTTATGATGTTCAGGTGGCACTTTTACGTGTTGTACAGGAACGTAAGATGCGCAGAATTGGTGGAACTAAAGACATAGAACTTGATGTGCGAATAATTATAGCAAGTAACGAACGTTTACTGGATGCAGCTAAAAGAGGTAAATTCAGGGAAGATCTTTACCACAGGTTCAATGAATTTAGCATTGAGGTTCCACCGCTACGTGAGAGAAAGAATGACCTTACTATGTTTGCTCGTCACTTTCTTAAAATAACTAACGACGAGCTGGGTAAGAATATTAAAGGCTTTTCCCCTGAAGTTGAATCTATTTTTAGAACTTATACCTGGCCCGGGAATTTGCGTGAGCTAAAAAACGTAATTAAGAGAGCAACTCTTTTATGTGACACTGAGTATATAATACCTACAGTACTGCCCTTTGAAATAACTAACTTTTCGAAGTTGCAATTCGATGAGACCCCTGAAGAAGCATCGTCTACAATCCTTACAAGTAGTGTAACCTCTAAATCTTTAGAACCGGTACCTAATACTTTTGCTCCATCAATACCTGAACCTGTATATTCAAAACAGTTGGAGATTAATGAACACAGCTTAAAAGGTGCGAGTATAGATGCTGAATATGAAATGATAGTAGAGGCGCTCAGGAAGGCTAATTATAATAAAAGCAAAGCAGCCAAAATTTTAAATGTTGACCGCAAAACATTGTACAACAAGATGAAACAGTACAAACAGTTTAATAGCGACCTATAATGGAAAATGCCGATCTCATTTCCCGAGATTTAAGCTTTTTTAAAAATATTATTTTATCGGAAAAGGGTAATGAAAGAAATGAAATTACCCTTTTTGACTTTTTCCCGTGTTACATCTACAACTACAACGCTAAGGCTAGCAGAATAACTTTCATTAACAAGAAAATGGCGGAACGCCTTGGTTATGCAAGGGAAGAGTTAGTAGGGCAATCAGGTTTGCAAGACTTATTCATTACGACGATGCGGCTTACGTTACTACTCAACTACAATTATTCAAAAAATTGAAGGAAGGAGAGAGTCATTCCTTTGAATTTCGAATTCAACAAAAGAACCAGCGGTGGATAATCTTAAAAACTACGGGAATTGTTATTAATGAAATAGACAATACGGTACAGTACATAACATTCTTCAACGAAGATAAAACATCTGAAAAGGAATATGAAAATGAGAAAAACCTACTGCTGCTTTCAAACAACGATGTTGAAGAGTTGCTTGAGTTTGGATGTTAGAGTTGGAATGTAAAGGATGATAAAATATTCTATACGGAAGGGTTGTGGACGATCTTGGGTTATCATACTGCCGAAATTCCCAAAAGTTTATATCAAGGTTTTTTTCAGCGCCGTGTGGTTGAAAGAGATAGACAACGTTTTAAATCGTCGGTTAATGCTGCTGTAGCTAATAATACCTCTTTTGAGGAAACTGTAACCATTATGAACAATAAAGGGCAGGCCAGAATGGTTCATATAAAAGGCAAAGTAATTGCTGCAAAAGATGGTACAACAAGCCGCTTCGTTGGAATAGTGAGGGACTAAACTGAACAGCATAAAAGAGAAGAAATATTGCTTCATTACAAACAGGTTGTGCATGATAAGGAAAGTTTTCTCGATTACGGATCATGGGAACTCGAAACAGGAACTTCAACAGTTACTTTTAGTAATGCGATGTACCGTTTGTTTTGATATGATCCTTCTAAGATGAATCAGGTCAAATTGGATGACCATTTTTTTAGAAAGCACATTAATGATGAAGATTATGAGAAAGTAAAACAAATAAGAGATACTGTAGCTCTTAATAAAAAGAGGAGCAGTTATACATTTGTGCAGACAGTTACAACTCTTTCAGGGAAAGCGAAGTTTTTAGAGACTTATAGTAGATTTTTAAGGGACGACACTGGGAAAGTGTTGGGTCTTGTTGGCACCTCAAGAGATATTACAAGGCTTTAAGAGTATGAAAAGACCCTGAAGCAAAAGATTATTGAGTTAAACAAATCTAACTCCGATCTCGAAGACTTTGCATATGTTGCTTCGCATGATTTGCAAGAGCCTCTTCGCAAAATCATCACCTTCGCTGAAAGACTGGTGACTAAGTATGAAGGATTGATTGATGAAGACGGGAAAATCTATTTTAACCGTATGGTGAAAGCAGCCGGCAACATGAAAACGTTGATCGAAAGCCTGCTGGAATTCTCTGGGCTCAGAATAAAAAATCAAAAGCCAGACTTAGTCGACCTTGACAAGATTTTTAAAGAGGTAGTAAACGACCTGGAAATATTAATTGAAGAAGCAAAAGCGGTAGTAGTTTCTGCCAGGCTTTAATAGAAGCCTACCCAGTACAAATGAAACAACTACTTAACAACTTAATAAGTAATGCTATAAAGTTCCGTCAGCAAGGAATAACGACTAAGGTACAAGTGGTTGCTCAGGAAGTAGTGCCAGAAGAAAAGGAGACAATGAATCTAGGTGGCAGTGAAAGCTGGTATAAAATAAGTATATCAGATAACGGGATAGGTTTTGAGCAGATGTACGCTAACAAAATATTCCAGATCTTTCAACGTTTACATGGCAAAACAGATTATCCTGGCTCGGGTATCGGGCTTGCAATTTGTAAAAAAATAGTTGATAACCATAAAGGATTTATTTCTGCAAAAAGTGTCTTAACTGAAGGTGCAACTTTCACTATTTATTTACCCTCAAAGCAGTAAAGCTTGAAATAACGATGAAAAACAATTCGACCTTACCAACAAAGATTTTAATTGTAGACGATGATGAAGACGATTTTTTTATAACCTCTGATTATATTAAAAGTATTCCCGCAAAAAACTTTGTTGTTGATTGGTCATATAACTATAACGATGCAATGCAAAGGCTTGTATCGAACAACTACGATATCTACTTTGTTGACTACAGGCTCGGTATTAAGACAGGAATGGATCTTTTAACGGATGCCATCTCAGAAGGTTGTGAAGCCCCTATCATTCTACTCACAGGTAAAGGTACCCAGGAGATTGACGTGAAGGCAATGGAAAGCGGCGCCTACGATTACCTTATAAAATCTGAATTAAACACAGAGAAGCTTGAAAGGTGCATAAGATACTCAATGGAGCGGGCTTCTTCAATCCGAGCGCTAAAAGCTAATGAGCGAAAATATCGCGGCATGTTCGAAAAGTCGAAAGATGTTGTATTTATTGCCGGTAGTAATTTTAAGTTTATTGATATTAACTACGCGGTTACTGAGCTCCTCGACTATGAGCAGGAAGATTTGCATAACACTGATATTGCCGCACTATTTAATAATGATAAGGATAAAACCTACTTCGTCGAGGTGTTGAATGAGCTCGGCGAAATAAATGATTACGAGCTTGACCTCTTCTCTAAAAACAGGGAAATTAAAAGTTGTATTATTTCGGCATCTGTTGAAATGAATGACAACGGGGAAAAATACATACAGGGAATAATCCATGATAATTCAAGCCGTAAAAGAGCGGAGAAAAGTGCGATGCAGGCAGAAAAACTTGCAGCTACCGGGCGACTTGTTCGTACTCTTGCCCATGAAGTAAGAAACCCTCTTAACAATATCAATTTGTCGGTTGAGCAACTTGCTCAAACTACGATAGAAGATGATGGTAAACTTTATATAGACATTATTCAACGAAATAGTAAACGAATAGGTGACCTTATTACTGAATTACTAAATTCTTCACGGCTTTCCTCACAAATGACGCTGCAAAAGTCGACACTGCAGGACGCTATGGACAAAGCAATTGCTTCAGCCATAGATAGAATTACCTTAAAACAAATTGATCTCACTATTTCTTACCCGGAGAAAGAGGCGTATGTATTGTTGGATGAGGAAAAGATTCAACTTGCTTTCTTAAACATTATTATAAATGCGGTGGAGGCAATGGAAGAAGGACAAGGGAAAATTGGTGTTACTATTTCAGACGAAGACGAGGAGTATATTGTAGAGATAGAGGACAACGGCTGCGGTATAAGCGAGGAAAACATGCAGCGCTTGTTTGAGCCGTATTTCACTTCGAAAAGAAACGGTATGGGCCTTGGACTTGCTTCTACGCTAAACATCATTCAATCGCATAATGCTCATGTAGATGTAAAGTCAGAAGAGGATAAGGGAACTTCTTTTATAATTGGTTTTAAAAAGGCTAACTAAGCTCTTTATTCTTGGCTGTAGTAGCAGTTAATATTCGAATAACGATTACTAAAGCACAGGCTATCATCATAGCGCCTAAGGCGATCACTATATCAAAGCCGTTTGCACGAATAGAGTAAATAATAGCTGCTGCAATAAACAAGATTGCTATTATACCAAGTACTTTTTTCATAATAAATTCATTTTAAACAAAAAGGCTATCTTTTGATAGCCTTTTTGTTAACCCTAAAAAATCAACCCTATTTAAAACCCAAAACCTAACTAGAATGAGAGCATGATGTTTAAAAATTTTTGATCAGTTCACTTCCCTTCTTTCTTTTCCTTCACCTTTCTGTTGTTCCTATTTACATACCCTTTTTATTTACCAGTCATCTTATTCTACAAATCAAACTCCCCTGGCTTTAGCACTTAATCAAACAAATTCATCAAACAACAATTCTTTTCTCAATTCTACAGATATAGTAGTAAGAATTGTGCCTGTTTTTTTTATACTTAAGTTTTGTTTCCTTTTTGTGGAAATACATCTGGGGTGGTACTCGTTGTGGAAATGCTACCTCATCGCCACTTTCAAACGTACAAACGCTACTAACTAAACTCAAATGTTCTTGCATCTGGCTCACCCCAGTGTAATAGATTAAGCATCGCAGATTTTACTCGTCCCCATAAGTTTTGGTTTCTCTCTACATCCAGATCAAAGAAGTCTACTTTAATAATCTTTACTTTAAAAAGGATGTTGGTAGCAAGCGCCCTCTTCTCCTCTTCAGTCATAAGCTTTAATGGTTCAATTAGTTCGTCGGCATCGTAAATAAGGCTTGCTTTACCTAGTATTTGTAGAGAATAGCTATTGCCCTTTTTAAAGTAATTAAGGGTAACAGGGAACTCGTTGTCAAACTGGCTTAGTAGCTGCGGAGGACGCAGTATATAAAACCAAATGTATCCATCAGCATCTACACGTATCGTGTTTACAATTGTATTTGGAAGTTTAAGCAAACTGTTGCTATAGCAGTGAAGTAACGCAACCCGGGTATCTAAAATTTTATCACTAATAAACTGTAAATTTTTATCGATGTGCATTTTTTACTGTGTTTATAATTATATACTTAAAAACGTACCAGAAAGATTTAATGTTAGGATCTCTTTTAGTGCTTATTGATATTACTAATTTTTATTATAAAAATGCAAGAAAAAAGACCGCCATTTTTCGACAGTCTTTACACATTTTTGTGGTGATTTTATTATTACCGGCAAAGGAATACTATTAAACATTGTTGCGTCGCACTCTTCGGCTTTATTGACCGTTTTTGGTCATTCTTTGCTACGTTCTTTTATTTATAAACCTTCCCTTCGTATAAAAAGCTGTCAATAAAACATAGATGATTTTAGGCCCCTTATTGTTGCACGTCCAAATTTCCAACTTCACCTTTTTTGTAGGTGTCGCCAGTTGCAATAGCCTTTACCATGTTAAAGAAAACAATAAACCTGTTGGCATTATCATCCCAATACTTTGCATTTTGCGTTTCTACCTTTAACAGGCAAAGTGCGGGGTCATCTTTTCCTTTCGGAAACCATGCTTCAATTAAAGGTGACCATAATTCTTTTATCTTTTCCCTGTCGTTTACTACTGTGCATTCCCCCTGAATGTGTACATATGTATTTTGCCCGGGATGAGAATAAATAAGGTAAACCTGGTTGTCTTTAGAGATCTCATCTACCTTACCCGAATGCTCATTCGAGAAGAACCATAGGTTGCCTTCTGCATCTACGTGAGTATGCTGCATTGGCCTGCTAAAAATTGAGTAGTCATGTTGAACGGTTGCAAACATGCAAACTTTTACCGCTTCTACAAGCTCTTTAAGCTTTGCGACGGCCTCTTCGTTGTTAAGATTTTTTTCTGTCATGCTGATTTTCGAGTGTAGGTTTTAAATGCCCAGGTAAAATAGTCATTCAACTTTTCTTCGATTAGTTGATGACGCTTTTTAATCGTCTCGAACAGTTTTCTCAATTCAAGGTCTGATCCTGCTTTCCCTTTCGAGAGATCTTTATCTATGTTATTCGCAATGCTTGAATGATCATTTATAAGAATAGAAAAGAGCGACGCTTTACTCGAAAAATCAATGTTGTTATTTAATCTTGTGTTCGACAAAATATCATTGATTGATATTAAAGCATTCAACTTCTTTCTCTTCAGCATTGCTAATATTTCCTGCACGTTTTTTTTCAGTTCCTCGTAAACTATTTGTGGTACTTTTTGAAAGGCGGGAGATGATGATTTAAACAAACAAGTTGACGTTTTGTTCATTAAAACATATTCATCAGCCAATAGTTTATTAAGTCTTTCGGCAAATTCTTTCTTTTGTTCTTCAACAGGCAATTCCTCTTGCGTCCTCATCTTCATGAATTATTTATTCTTCTATCAGTCTTTTATTTATAGGATAAAAAACTGTGCCTTTACTATGAGTAAAACTGCGTTTCATTAAAGCTTTTAAACCTTTAACAATCCTCTGTGCTAAATAGAAAGGCTAACGAAGCCGAAGCTCTTTTTTGATGTTTACGAGTAGGGCGAATAGCGCGTTGTAAGTACAAGAGTGCGACGCAAGGATGCTAAATAAAGGTTGTACTGCCTGGCCCAAAAAAAGAAATTTCCATTACTTATTTTCTGTCGCCACTGGTTGAACGTTAATCTCTTTTGCTTCGCTTTTAATAATAAATACGGCGGTATTATTGGGAACGATTCCCCCTCCATACTCAAGGGCATACATCTTAGTAAACTCTGCACCAAAGTATAGAATTATGGAAGTGTAGTAAACCCATGTGAGAATGATGATAACGGATGCAGCGGCACCATAGGTTACACCAAGTTGTGAGTTGCCTAAATATAAACCGATGCCTGCTTTACCAAGCATAAAGAAAAAAGATGTGAATGAGGCCCCGATTAAGGCATCTTTCCACTTGATTTTTCCGTCGGGTAATACTTTGAATATTATTGAGAAAAGTACGGTTATGAAGCAGAAAATTACTACGAGGTTTATAGCGTAAAAAAGATAATATGTTGTATGTGGAAAGTACCGCGTAAGTCTTTCGTTAAGCATGTCCATTAAAGTGTTTATTACAAGGGACACCAGTAGTAAAAAGCCAAGGCTAATGATAAGTGAAAAAGATAACAAGCGATTGATGAGAAGTTTTAAAAAACCTCGTTTGGGTTTTGCCCTTAGCGACCAGATATAGTTTATGGAATCCTGGATTTCGGTGAAGATGCCTGTGGCACCTATCAACAATATAGCTCCTCCTACTATTGTACCTATTATACCACCGTCCATATGCTGAACATTTGTAATAATGGAAATTATTTGGTCAGCTGCAGGTGCGCCCAATAAACCACTCATTTGCGTATAAAGGCGCTGTTGTACATCAGCACGATCGTAAATAAGGCCTGAAAGAGAAATGACTAAAAGTAAAAGAGGACCAATAGAAAAAATAGTATAATAAGAGAGTGCTGCACTTAATTTAATACAGTTGTCTTCTAAGAAAGCACTGCCGGTATCTTTCAATAGCCTGGAGTATTTCTTAATGGGTTTCATAAGTATCAGCTTCATTTGTTTGTGGTTGTAGTAAGTTCATGCCATTGATTACCAAACGGTTTAGCAGAGCCGATGTTGTTAGTGTGTATATTTTTACTCGCTATCTTTTTGAAGCTTGCTCTGTTTGCTTCTTTTTTAAACTATTGGCAAGGTTTTTTAACTCTCCTTTACAAATCAAATGTCATGAGAAGCATACTTTATATTATCGCAGTTATTATGATTATCGGCTGGTTACTAGGTGTATTTGTTTACAGCGCTACTGGCCTGATACATGTTCTTATTGTGCTTGCAGTAATTGCCCTTTTAATAGGAATTATAAGAAGAGCATAACTGGAAGAATTAGTAGCATAGGCTATTACGAATCCTCATAAAGGTTTCTTTTATTTTTTTTAAGGCTACAGGAATCCTGTAGCCTTTTTATTGAGTGCATAAGTAAGAGAAATGGATGCAAAACCGGTGTATAAAACAGTATTAATTAAGGCCCTCTTAATTGCGGCGGTAATTTTAGCAGCAATATTTTTTTACAGGTATAACAAATACTCTTTTGTAAATAAAAAGGCGAATAAGATAATAACTACGAGTACTGATAGCCTGTACCGTGTTACTTATGATTCTATAGTTCTTGACGAATTGGGAGGTGACTTGTATATAAAAAATGTGAGGCTTATACCTGATACAATAAGGCAAGCATTATTAATCAAGGTGGGGGATACTTCTGCGTCTCCCGTGATGTTGGAAGTTTTAATACCGGAACTAAGGGTAATAAATTTTCGTTCCGCCAAAGCGCTACTCAGTAAGAAACTACAGTGCAACAAGATTGAACTGGTAAGGCCAAAGGTTGCCATGTATTTATTTCCCGGCCAGAAGCCCCCAAAGGATGAAGCAAAGCAAGGACAGGCTTTGTATAAACAGATACTAGGGAATTTAAAGCTATTGCAGGCCGATAGTATTTTAGTGAAGGAGGCAGAGTTTGTAGGGATGGATTTTTTTACCAAAGAAATTAAGTTTCACACTTTTTATACTTCGGTTGTATTGGACGACATAAGAATTGACAGTACTTATAATAAAGATCCTTCAAGAACTCTATACTGTAAAGACATTCGATTTCGTACGGATAAAATGGTCTTGGGAGAAAATAATAATAAAGCGGAGGCAACCGATGTGATGTTTAGTACGAAATTGAAAATCCTTTATGCAGGAAGATTGACCTATGACGGTTACAAAAATGGCGGGTTCTTTAAGGGTGAACTTAAAAGGCTTGCTATAAAAGGCATAGAACTTAAAGGTCCGCTAGACGAATCCACATTAAAGATTGGAGAGACAGAGCTTGAGGCAGGATCTATAGAGTTGGCATCTGATAAAAACAAAGGCGGTGGCGGAAATACCGGTAGAGGTAAACAAATACTTACGGGGTGGCTTAAAGAGTTTTCCCTGGAAAGCCTACACATAAAAAACTTTAGTTTTAAAAAGAAGGCAACTGGTAAACCGGCAAAAGATTTTGCGGTAGCCAACAGTTCGTTGTTGTTACAGAATTTTGCAATAGACAGTAGTGCCACCCTTGACGGGAGCCTCGTGAAAAGAATGAAAGAGCTGGAGTTTTATAACAAGCTCCTAGTTGTAACCAGTGAAGACAAGATGTACCAGTACCGCTTCTCTGGGTTTAAATTTAATACGCGCTTAAGAGAGATAACTTTAAAAGAGTTTGCTATTAAACCGGCATTGAGCGAAGCTGCTTTCGCCAGGCAGGCAAAAATACAAACAGATCGGTTTGAGGGAAGTTTAAAGAATATTATCTGCAGCGATATTAACCTTGAACGGATGATGAAGGGTGAGTTTATTATTAATACCGTAAGTACAAGTAACAACTATATAAATGTTTACAGAGACATTTCCTATCCTCATGATAGTTCATTGAAAGTGGGTAAGTATCCTCACCAAATTCTTAGTAACCTTAAAGTGCCTGTAAAGATTAATTCGTTTGTTGCTAGTTCTACTAATGTTGAGTACAAGGAAAGAAATGCGAGAAGTGAAAGTAGTGGGAGGGTTCGGTTTATAAATTCGAACATTAATATCAACAATATTTCGAACGTTGATGTTAAGAAGGACGATAAATGCACCATGAACTTTACCAGTCGTTTTATCGATCGAATTCCTATAAAAGGTTCATTTACTTTTTACCTTAACCAGGATAAGTTTCAATTTGGAGGCTCTGTTTCAAAAAGCTTTGAAGGGGCGGTATTAAACGAGCTTTTAATACCAATGTCGCTAATGAGGATCGATAAAGGAAACTTTAAGAATGTGTCGTTTAGTTTTACTGGTGGCAACTACAATGCGGAGGGCAAACTGGCGGCTGAGTATGACAATCTTAAACTATCCTTCCTTCGTAAAGACCTGGAGAAGAATAAATACAAAAAGAAAAACAGCATGAGCCTTCTTGCTAACCTGCTT
>JAQBNN010000301.1 GCA_028288505.1 Segetibacter sp.
TTTATTATAATATTTACTTTTTCTCCAGTATCAACGGGAGTGCCGTCGGCAGTTACAGGCAGTGTGTCTCTTATTACTGATTGTGCTGCCGACAGTATGGTAACAAACATTAATGATGCAACTAAAAAAAAGTATTTCACAACCGTCTGCATTTAGCTTGCTGCAACATTCATTGCTTCCAGCAATTTATTCAATTCCTGTAGAGAGTAATATTCAAGGTTTATGCTGCCCGAACCATTTTTATTGTGAGCTAATTTAACTTTTGTGCCAAAGTGAGATGCGAGATTGTCTTCTATGCGCTTATAGGCCGGCGGTAAATTAGATTTGGCGGATGATTTATCACTGCCTTTGCCATCATCTTTATACATCTTCCTAACCAGCTCTTCTGTTTGGCGAACGCTTAGACCCTTGTCCTTTATTTCGTTGAAGATGTACAGTTGCTTATCAACAGTATCTACATTTACTAATGCTCTTGCATGGCCCATGCTTATCGCATTGTTACGCACTGCCAGTTGAATATCTGGTGGAAGTTTTAACAGGCGAATGTAATTGGTGACAGTGCTACGCTCTTTTCCCATTCTTTCAGCAACCTGCTCCTGCGTGTATTCGAGCTCTTCCATCATGCGCTTGTAGCTCATCGAAATCTCTATAGCATTAAGGTCTTCACGCTGTAAGTTTTCCAGTAATGCAAGCTCTAATAATTGTTGGTCGTTTGCATGACGAACGTATGCGGGAATATCTTTTAAGCCGGCGATCTTACTGGCCCGGAACCTACGCTCACCGCTGATTAATTGATACTTTCCTTTGCCTAATTCTGTAACAGTAACGGGCTGGATTATATCGTGTAACTTAATTGACGCAGCTAATTCATTCAGGGCTGTTTCATCAAAATCGCGGCGAGGTTGCTTAGGGTTGATGGTGATATTATTAATAGGAATTCTATTGATGCCTGTTACGGCTTCTACTACAGGCGACTTGAGCGAACCCGCTGTTGTTTTGAGATCTGAGTCTATATTTTGAAGGAGGCTCCTTATGCCTTTGCCTAATGCGTCTTTTTTTCCGGTTGACATTCTAACTGATGTATGATTTTATGATGGATGAAATTTGGTTTCTGGGCTGCAATTGGTTATGCAGTACAAGAGTGCGACGCAAGGATGTTTAATGAGAATTACTTCTGCTGGTCACAAAAAGATTATTTCTAAGCTGTAACGAGTATCACTACCATGAGCCATTCTTAAAAATCCTAAATCCGAAAATCAGCCATCACAAATTTCCTTTTATTCCAAAATTCTTTCTTCCTGTTTTATGCGGGTAAGGTCGTTTTTTTGAAGGATTTCTTTTGCAAGGTTTAGGTAATTAACGGCGCCTTTGCTATCGCTGTCGTATAAAATAACCGGCTTACCAAAGCTTGGCGCCTCACTTAACCTTGTATTTCTGTGTATAATCGTGCTGAAAACCATCTCGTCAAAATGGCGGCGAACTTCGCTTACCACCTGGTTACAAAGGCGTAGGCGGCCGTCGTACATCGTCATTAAAATTCCCTCAATCTGCAGCTCCTGGTTTAGGCGGCTTTGCACAATTTTAATCGTATTTAATAATTTACCCAAACCTTCCAATGCGAAGAACTCGCACTGTACCGGAACGATAACACTATCGGCAGCAACTAAAGCATTAACGGTAATTAAACCAAGGGAAGGGGAGCAGTCGATAACAATAAAATCGTATTCATCTTTTACCGCCTCCAGCAAATTCTTCATCACGTTTTCCCTGTTGGGGTAGTTGATCATTTCGATCTCGGCGCCTACAAGGTCTATGTGCGAAGGGATGACATCAAGATAGGAGATCTCGCTTTTTAAAATAACATCGTGTGCGGTGGCATTATTAACCATGCAATCGTAAAGGCTGCTGGTAATGTTGTGCAAATCAAAACCAACACCGGTGGTACTGTTAGCCTGCGGATCGGCGTCAACAAGCAATGTTCTAAATTCGAGCACAGCAAAACTTGCCGCAAGATTAATTGCCGACGTAGTTTTTCCTACTCCACCTTTTTGATTTGCAACGCCAATAATTCTGCCCATGTAGTTTTTTAAGGTTGTGCTATAAAATAAAATTATATCTCGATGGTCTCGCCAATTTTTGGCAATAGTAACGTTTTTCCAGCAGCCTTAAAGTCGTCTTGTGCTTTTTGATGGTCAATTTTAATATATCCAAAAGTATCGTAATGTACACCAACGATGTCGTTACACTCAATCATGTCAGAAGCCCAAATGGCATCTTGCGCATCCATGGTAAAATTGTCGCCAATTGGTAAGATAGCAAATTTAAGCTTCGCCCACTTGGGAATCAATTGCATGTCCATGGTAAGAGCGGTATCGCCGGCGTTGTAAAAATCGCCCTCCTCGCTCATTACTACAAATCCCAGTGGGTTAGCTCCGTAACTGACATCGGGCATAGCGCTACTGTGTTGTGCCACCACACATTTAACAGTTCCAAAATCGAATTGCTTTTTACCTCCTGTATTCATCGGGTGGGTTTTTTCAACCCCTTGTTTTTTAAGCCACTCGCAAACTTCAAAGCTAGAAACAACTAAAGCACCGGTTCTTTGTGCAATACTTACGCAATCTGCAATATGATCGCTGTGGCCGTGCGTAACTAAAATATAATCAGCTTTAATTGCATCCACATCAATGTCCTTCGCCAGCTCGTTGTAAGTAATAAATGGATCAAACAAAATGTTTTTTTCCTTTATCTCTACACTAAAACATGAGTGGCCGTAATATGTAAATTTCATTTTATTAGTATTTAAGCTTTATTCGTTTTTATTTATTTGTTTACCAGCATTGTCTTTCATAGCATCTTCGTTGTGTCACTCACTTGTACCACAAACAATTTTGCAACTTTGGGCTCACAATCCTTCAATCTTCAGTCTTTCAATCTTCCTCCTCTCGCCAAAAATACAGCAGTATAATTGTTTCTGTACTTTAATCGGTTAGGTAAGTTTTCAACATACCTGGTTTCAGGGGTTAATAATTGTAAAACTTCCTTATTTACTTTGCAAAAAAATAATAATGCGTAATAGAAGTGGCTGGTGGGTTATAGTAGTAATAATGTTCCTGTTCGATTTTTATGTTTTCCAGGTAATTAAATCTTTAGCGTCGGGTATAAGTGAAAGAGCAAGGATATCAATTTATATTGCTTACTGGACCATTTCTCTTTTAGCTATTGCCTTCATGCTGGTGATGCCTTATATCAACTTCGAGGCGTGGCCAAAGAATGTTCGTACCTACCTTTTTGCTACCATCATTGGTTTGTTTTTCGCAAAATTAATTGCAGTCGTCTTCTTCCTGCTCGATGATATTCGGCGGATAACAATGTGGATCATGGGGAAAGTATTTCCTGCATTCGGTCCTAAGTTTATTGATGATGAAGGCAGTTTAATAGGGCGCTCTGCTTTTCTTAGCTGGATGGGCATAGGTATAGGAACCACTCTTTTCGGAACCCTCCTTTATGGGTTTAGTAATAAATATAATTATACTGTAAAGCGGGTGAGGCTAAAATATCCCAACCTGCCAGCAGCATTTAAAGGTTTTAAAATTGTGCATATAAGCGACATCCACTCAGGAAGCTTTGATAATAAAAAAGCCGTACAAAAGGGTGTAGATACCATCTTAAAACAAAAGCCCGACGTTATTCTTTTTACAGGTGACCTGGTTAATGACAGGGCGACGGAGATGGAAGATTATATGGATGTATTCAGCGAATTAAAAGCCCCGTTAGGCGTATACAGCACGTTAGGCAATCATGATTACGGCGACTATGTAGCCTGGGAATCACCTGCTGCTAAAGTTGTGAACTTACAAAACTTAATGAAGGTGCATGCCCGCTTAGGATGGCGATTACTTATGAACGAGCATGTAGCATTAGAAAAAAACGGTAGCCAGATAGGCCTAATGGGTATCGAAAATTGGAGTGCCAAAGGTCGTTTTCCAAAACATGGGAGGATGGATAAGGCTTATCGGGGTGCTGACCAATTTCCTTTTAAGATTTTGATGAGCCACGATCCCAGCCATTGGGATGCACAGGTACGACCAGAATATGCTGACATCGACCTTACGCTGTCTGGCCATACGCATGGAATGCAGTTTGGACTTGAAACACCTTTCTTAAAATGGAGCCCGGTACAATGGATGTACAAGCAATGGGCAGGATTGTATGAAGAAGGCAAGCAGAAACTATATATTAATCGAGGATTTGGTTTTATTGGTTATCCGGGTAGGGTAGGCATACTCCCTGAGATTACTGTTATTGAGTTGGATACATAATAATGGGACTAAAAAAGCTGCAAAGCGGTTTTGTAAGTACAATTGAGTGACACAACAATGTTTAATAGAGATCTGTAGGTAGGAGACAAAACCATCATTTTAAAAGCTACACGCTGTAACAAAAATTTAAGAATAAGCGAAGATCCGAAAGATTTTTTGACTTTGCTTGGCACACATATTGGTAAAGCGGTGGGAAACAACAATATATGAAGAAGATATCCTTTTTAGTCAGTTCATTTTTGATCATTTTTTCTGCTTCGCAAGCCCAATCCTTTAAAATAGGAGTAAAGGCAGGAGCTAACTTAAACAAATTGGAGGGACGTGCTTTTAAAGAAGAATTTGATCTGGGTTACCAACTGGGAGCATTTAGTGAAATTGATTTTTCGAAAAAATTTGGTATACAACCAGAGGTAATGCTCAACCAGGTTAATACCCGCAAAGCTTCCACCTTTGACCAGGTTACTACCGGTTGGCAGGACTCTACCGGATCAATAAGTTTAAAATACCTTTCTATTCCGGTTTTGTTAAGATATAACGTAGGTAACCTTCTTACACTAAACCTTGGACCCCAATTTGGAATTTTAATTGACCAGGATAAAACATTTTTAAAGAACGGTGAAGAAGCTTTTAAAAGTGGTGACTTCTCATTAGTAGGTGGCGCTCAAATTAACTTAAAAATGCTTAGGATCTACGGCAGGTACAATGTAGGCCTTTCTGATATAAGCGATTTTGACAACCAGGATAAATGGAAAAACCAACAGGTGCAATTAGGTGTTGGTTTAAGATTGTAATCCTTGTATTTTTGCAATATAATTAAGGCATCTTCGTTTTGGAGATGCCTCTTTTTTTATGCCAGTATTGTATTAGTATTTAAAAGGAAGCCTAATGGCATTAATATTGGACAAGATCGGATGCCCTAAATATAAAACGATGATTGATGGTTCTTTCTGTCAATCTGGCTTAAATAACTACTATGATTGATACGCAATTTTTTTTAAGACCGGAAGATGATACAGATTTTATTCCTATTATTCCGCTTAATGAAACTGAAA
>JAQBNN010000099.1 GCA_028288505.1 Segetibacter sp.
AACTGGCTTTTGCCGAAATTTTTGTCCAACCATAGCTTGAACTTATGATTGTAACAGGCGTTCCTTTTTTTAAGGTACCTGAATTATTAAAGTTCTTTCCGGGTCCGCCTCTTAAGGTTATGTTGGAGTTTAAAATTATCTCACCTCTTGCCGGGACTTGCTGAACAGGTTCTTCCTTGGGTGTGCTCACAGGTTCAGGTGCCCGCTTTTCAGTGGTTTGCTTTGGCTCGTGTTCACTTTTATGGTTGTTTAATGCTGGTTTTGCTATTTTTCTTGTTGTTGCTGCTGCTGGGGGGGTATTAGTGAGCTCACCAGTTGGGGGATTTAAAGAAATTTCGAATGGGCTGGAAATAACAATTTGAGGTTTGTCTTTATACAACTGCACTTTACCAGTAACATAAACAACCTGGCTAAGAAGAACAACCTCAGGTTTGTATCCAAAGTTGAGCCTGTTACTCCCGTATATTACCACTGTTAGTTTTTGATTTGGAAATTTCCCTCCCATATTAATAAGGGTAGGTTGGTTCTGCGAATTTTGTAAAAAGGCCGCATCCTCAACCCTGCCATAGGCGGTAATGGTCTTGCCGATATAGCTATTTATATCTTCAATCTTTACAACCTGACTATTACCTAATTTGATTAAGAAAATAAGGCTAATAAACAAAAAACCCTTTCGCATACTTTTTTTGATAAACATAACTTAATTTATTAATTATTTGAATGGAGAGCCTTTAAAGGTTCAAGCTTTAATAAAATTAGCTTAACTTATTAATGCTTTTTATATTTTATTTGTATATACTAGTGTTTCATTGTAAAAACTTGTTTTCTTTGCGGGGGGCAGGCATTTGCCGTGAAGTCAGAAAACCTATTTAATCCTAAGATGAGAAAGTATATATTATTATTCTTTTTTTGTATATCATATTCGTCCGTGATGTGCCAGGTAAGGTATAAGGCAGAAGAAGCTGGCAAACATATAGGAGACAGCATCACAGTTTGCGGAAAGATTTTCAGCGGAAGCTTTTTAGAGAGTTCAGTAACAAAGCCTACCTTATTAAATATGGGCGGACTGTTTCCTAACCACTTACTAACCATAATGATCGCTTTTAATGATCGCGTAAATTTTCCAGTAAGACCTGAAGAACTATTTGTTCAAAAAAACGTATGCGTAACAGGGCAAGTCATCGACTACAAAGGTAAACCCGAGATAATAGTTACTAATCCAATGCAAATAAGAGTTGAGCCAGACGTTGTTAAAAGCGAGATTGTAGGAAATGACGTAGCAAAGGTTTTAAGAGATACTGCTAAAAAGGAAATGGTAGTAAAGGATACTTTGAAGAAAGAGGTCTTAAAAAAAGACACGCTACAGAAGGAGATCCCTAAGAAAAGCGTTATAACTGCACCTAATGTTGAAGTGGAAGATAGTTATGATATAAAGGTAACATCAGAGGTAAATCTACGGGAGAAGCCAAATAAAGACGCTAAGGTATTAGCGATTGTAAAACCAGGAACTATGGTGTCGATTTTTAAAAGTCAGAATGGATGGTCGAAAGTTTCTATTTCAAGGTTCTCGACAGCCGAACAAAAGACTATTGTTATATCAGGATTTATTAAAAATAGCGTTCTTAAATAGGAATAGTGCCAGCGCAGGAAGGAACTTCAAAAAATTACTATTTCTTAATTCCCAGGATCGCAAATAATATGAAAAGGAGTGGAAGTGGCTTTCCCTCTTAAAGTAGCACTTCTTCAATAATTTACTTATTTCGCTCTTTTGTAATATAATAGGTTGCAGCCATATATATCTAGCTTGTTTTCGCGCTTCTACTCCAGTAAGTTAAAGCGGCACGTCATTTGGTAAAAATATTTTGCATGGAGACAATAAAGTAAAATTGCCAAGCGTTATTAATAAAACGAGGGGTCTATGAAAAAGATAAAAGAAATACCAGCTCTAATCGGTTTCGTTATCGGGTTTGTAGTGATAATTATCGCATGGATTGCTGAAAAATTTTTCCTGCTTGCTTTTACTATTTTAAAAGGAATCGCTTATTTCGTTTCCTGTGCGTTTAATAAAAAACGAGATCACTTTGCTTCTTATAGGCCAAATTTAAATACTCCTAGCACCGAGGCTGCTTTTAAGTAGTGTTCTTCTACACTTCATCAAGCTGTCACTCGGCTTAATCCTGCAGCAATTGCTTTGTGCTATTCAATAGCAGAAATATATATTCAAACATTTTAAGGTGCAATTAAAATTTTCTTTAATATTTTTATTTGTATCTACTAAAAATGAACCAATTCTATTCCCCGAAGAGCAATCTTAATTATCTCGCTTTCCTTCCTCTTTATTTAGTTATTTCAATTTTACCTTATTCTAATGCAGCGACGTCACAAGGCGTTGAACCCTCTTTAAAGCCGTTTTATCATGGAGTAGCTTCAGGAGACCCCTTGAGCAACAGCATTGTTTTATGGACGAGAGTAACTCCTGAAGGATCAGGAGCGATTGTAGTTCAATGGAAGATAGCTGAACGCGATGATCTATCGCAAATTGTTCAAAGTGGCGATACTATAGCAAACGCTGGTTCCGATTACACGGTAAAGGTTGATGTAAAAGGGCTTGTTCCGGGAAAAGAATACTACTACCAGTTTTCGGCTCTAAATTATAAATCTCCCCTTGGAAAAACGAAAACTGCTCCAACTGGAACAGTTGATAATGTTCGCTTTGCCGTTGTTTCGTGTAGCAATTTTGGCGCTGGGTACTTTAGTGCTTTGGGAAAAATTGCAGAAAGGAAAAACCTAGACGCCGTTATACACCTTGGCGACTTTATTTATGAAGGAACGATAAGGACTTTTGATAAAAATAACAGGGTTTTGGGTGAAAGTGACCCTTTATACCCGTTAACAGGTAAAACAAAAGATTGGTGGTTGAGCTATTACAGGAAAAGGTATGCTGCTACCAATTCAGACAGCAACATGAGAAAGGCCCGTCAAGTTCTTCCCTTTATAAATATTTGGGATGATCATGAGATAGGTGATAATTCGTACAGGGATGGAGCTTATGGTCATAATCCTTCCATTGACGGTAACTGGAAAGACCGTAAAGAAGCAGCCCAGCAGGTGTTTTTTGAGTGGATACCTATTCGTAATAAGGCTGGTTTTAAGATTTACCGGTCTCTAAAATATGGGAATTTACTAGAGTTAATGATGCTTGATACGCGTGTAGAAGGGCGAGATAAGCAAGTGACAGATATTAATGATAAAGTATTATTAGATCCGAATAGAACTTTACTAGGCAAGGAGCAGAAGCTCTGGTTATTGGACAAGCTCGCCTCCTCGACGTCTCAGTGGAAAATTATTGGCAACCAAGTGATCTTTTCGGAGTTTAACGTGAAATGGGCGGCTGATTTTGGCCCCGTTGCGAAGGAAGTCGCTGTATTGCAACGCAATTTATTAGATTACTGGGAAGGTTATCCACTTGAAAGAGACGAGGTGATAAAAACGATCACTAAGAATAAAATAGATAATGTAGTGATATTGTCCGGAAGTATGCACTGCGCTCTTGCCATGGACGTAGCTTTACGTCCGTCAAAGTTCAGCAGGAAGGGAGAGGTGGCCAACTACGATCTTAAGACAGGTATAGGGTCGGTGGCAGTTGAATTTGCCACTCCGAGTATATCTTCTGATAATTTTGATGAAAAAATCGGGGCGCAAAACACCTCATTCCTTACCTCAATCATTAATAAAAAGCTTCCTTTTCCATTTAACTTTAATCCAAATCCACAACTAAAGTTTGTAGATCTTCAAAATAATGGCTATTATGTTCTGAGCGTGTCAAAAACTAAAGTGCTGGCTAATTATTATTTTATCAATAACAGACTTAACGCAAACTCAAAAGAAAAGTTTGTTGAAGGGTGGTATACTCTCACAAAACAGAATCATTTACAGAAATCCAATGGGGAATAAACTTGTCTTCTAAGAGTTAGAAGCAGCTTTATTTCAAAGACGTAAAACGTTCCGATTGAAAAAACGCATCTAGTGTATTTCAACTACGCAGAAATATCGTGTTTTTTAATTAATAAAAGCAACCTTTTCTTCGTTTCTGAATCTTACGATAGCTTCTTTGGCAGAACACTTTCTTCAAAATTGGTATTGTTTAACAACACCCTTTTATTGATTTTTAAGCTGTCATGTTATACAAATCATCTATAATTGTCATTACTTAACACTTGTTGGGAGTGAGATGGCGAAGCTCTCTAAATTATTAAACAACTTACTTTGAAAAAATTAGCATTTTACCTTTTTGTTTTGTCTATCTCTCTTGCCTCGTGCAGAACAGCAAAGAATATTAACTATTTTTCTTTTAATGGAAACGACAGCAGCCATCTTCTTATCCAGGAAAGTTTTGATGTTCCGGTAAAAGTGGGGGACCAGTTAGTTATTGTGGTTTCCGCTTTGAACCCTGCTTCTGCCGGCCCTTACAATTTGCCCTCAGGAACTCGTGGCTTAATAGTAGATACTGAAGGAAATATTTTATATCCACAATTAGGATCAGTAAGAGTTGCGGGATTAACCAGGATTCAAATACGGGACTTATTAATTTCTAAGTTGAAAACGTTTCTTACTGATCCTGTAGTAACTGTAGATTTTTTCAGTTTTAAAGTGTCAGTACTAGGTGAAGTGCAAACTCCTGGAACTATAAGTAGTATTGACGGTAAAATTAATATACTAGAGGCGCTCGCTCAAACGGGTGATCTGACAGGTTACGCAAAGAGGTCTCCGATAATGGTAATTAGAGAAAATAAGGGCAGGAGAGAGTTTGGCTACGTGGATATCACTTCTAAAAGCATCTTTTCGTCAAGATATTATCGTCTTCAACAAAATGATATTGTTTATGTTCCTTCTGTTGAAAACAAGAGAACCGTGGACCAAGAGAATAGTCAAAGAAGATTTCAAACACTAACAACAATTGTCTCTCTTGTAACAACTGTGGCTATTTTTATTTATTCGTTTGTTTTAAACAAGTAACGTTTTATGAGTTCTTTCTTAGCTAATTCATCCGTCTCTCGATTTAAAATCTCTCCCAAGGAAGTTTTATTAAAATATTTCAATTACTGGCCTCTTTTCTTAATAACTACTATTGTAGCATCGGCTTCTGCCTATGCTTATGTAAAGTATACCCCGCCTGTTTTTGCATCTTCAATTTCAATATACCTCCCGAGCCAGCAAAAAGGGTCTGATGCTACTAATGGTGGTGATATGACCGGGCTTAGTGAGATAATGCTTTACAATAGGCAAGTAAATCTTTCTAACGAAATACAGGTTTTAAAAACAAAAACTGTAATGGCGAGGGTAGTGGAAAAATTGGGTACTAACCTGCAGTACTACAAGGTAAGCCAGTTTGTTATCCGCGAAATGTATAAACCTACTTCTATAATGGCCAGCGTTTTGTCAATAAAAGATAGTACGAGGGGTGATGCGATTGAAATTGTTAAAAGCGCAGGAAAACTGTATTTGGCAGAAGGTAAAAACAAAAAAGAAATAAAGGAAGATGCTGATGTAAATGGTAAAAACATCACATTTCATATTGCCGTTGATCCCCGGAGTTTAAAGGACGAAGAAAAATACCGCGTTGTTTGGAAACCGGTAATGGAAGTTGCGGGAGAATTATCTAACGGGCTAAATATTTCTCAGCCACAAACAGATGCCAATATTTTAAAACTCTCAATAAACACAGAGGTTGCAGCTAAAGGAACACAGATACTCAATACACTAGTAAGCGAGTACAACTCTAGAAATAACGAGCAAAAAAACAAATTGGTTGATTACACTCTTTCATTTATTGATGAAAGAATGAATCTTATGAGAGGAGAATTAGGTAGAGTTGAGAGTTCCATCCAAAGTTACAGGCAATCTCAAGAAATCATCTCGCCAGAAACCCAAAGCACAGCAGGTTTTGAAGAATTAGCAACTGCTAAAACAAATTTTGAAAATACCGATGTCAAACTTAGTGTTATTAACATGGTTAAACAATCAGTTAATAATTCAAACCAACCTGTTCCTACTACATTAGGTATTGATGATCCAAACCTTTCTAGCTTGGTTCAGCAGTATAATCAGTATTATTTTCAAAAGGAGGAACAGCTAAAATCTATGCCCGCAGCTAACCCTGCGGTTAGAGTTACTCAAAATCAAATTGAAAAACTGCGTAGTAGTATATTAAACAGTCTTGACAATATTAGTTCTTCAACTGGTTCAATGAAGCAAAGGTATCTTGGCGATTACCAGAATAGTAGAGCCAAGTTGAGAGCTGTGCCTGGTCAGGAAAGAAGGCTTTTGGAAATTGGCCGTCAACAAGACATCAAAGAAAAACTTTTTATGTTTCTCTTACAAAAGAAAGAAGAAGCTGCCATTACAAAAGCATCGGGTCTTTCACTTAATTCTACTCCGCTGGATACTGCTGAAACAATTGGACTTATTACTCCCAATGTACTTTCAACCTATCAAAAAGCTTTGCTAACCGCTTTGCTTTTACCGGTTCTTCTTATCTATATCAGGGATTTATTAAATGATAAAATAATTACGAAAACCGATATCTTATCTAAAACAAGTACCCCCATAATTGGAGAAATTTCTCATAATAACGATACAAAGAGCAGGTTGGTAGTAAGCTTTGAAGATAGGACGGTAGTAGGGGAGCAGTTTAGAATGCTACGTGCTAATATTCCTCTAGTTACCAAGAGTCAAAATAAGAAGGTAATTCTTATAACTTCCACAACTCCAGCTGAAGGAAAAAGTTTTTCATCTTTAAACCTCGCAGCCGTTTACGCAATCGCAGGAAAGAAGACAGTAATTGTAGAAATGGACCTCCGTAAACCAAAAATATCTCATTCCCTAAGCTTACCCAAAACAGCTAAAGGAATAACACATTTTGTTTCCGATCAAGCCTTTCTTGAAGAGCTTCCAATTCCAGTTCCAAATTATCAAAACCTGTTTGTTGTTACCGCTGGTATTATCCCTCCAAATCCCTCGGAAATATTAATGGATGAAAAAATAGGGGTGTTATTTGAATTTCTAAAATCCGATTTTGATTTTATAGTAATTGACTCTGCTCCTCTCGGCCTGGTAGGAGATGCAAAACTACTGGCCAAACATGCGGACGCTACCATTTATGTTCTTCGACAAAGAAAGACTGCTAAAAAAGAGTTACATCAAATTGATGACTTGTATAAAGAGGGCACTTTCCCTAATCTTTGCTTACTAGTCAATGATGTTAAAGCAGGAGGTGTCAATTCCTATTACTCGTACGGGGGAAATTATATGAGCTCCTATAAGTACAGTTACGGAAAAGAAAAGAGCTCAGTTTGGCAAAGGGCAAAAACGGTAATTGGTCTCTAATAATTTTAATCGTTCCTCTCTTTATTTTACCCGGCTGATCTTTTAGTTTCTGACCAGTCTTAATATAAATAATGTCTACAGTAAATATTGATAACCTCGAAGTTAGTTCCACTGCTAATCCTATTAACGCATATTCTCCAAAAGAAATTTCCAACCCATTATTACAAAATGAAGTTATAATTGAAGATGATAGTGATAATTGGGATTTAATTATTGAGCCCAAAAGCAAGTTGTTTGAGTTCCAATTAAAAGAAGTATGGAAATACAGGGATCTACTTTTTCTGTTTGTGAGAAGAGACTTTGTTTCCCAATATAAGCAAACTATTTTGGGCCCCTTGTGGCACCTTATTCAGCCGCTATTTACAACTTTAATGTTTCTACTTGTATTTGGACAAATTGCAAATATCACAACTGATGGAATTCATCCCATTCTTTTTTACATGAGTGGAATAACTATTTGGAACTATTTTTCAAGTTGTTTAAATGCTACTTCTAATACATTTGTTGCTAATGCTGGCATTTTCGGAAAGGTCTATTTCCCGAGGCTTGTACTTCCGCTTTCTTCAGTTTTTTCTAATATTATCAAGTTTGCTATACAATTTGCGTTATTAGTGCTAATGATGGTTTATTTCAAGTTAATCGGAACTGATATAAATTTAAATTGGACTTTGGGTATTTTGCCGGTCTTGGTAATAATGATGGCTGCTTTAGGACTTGGACTAGGAATAATAATTTCTTCCTTAACTACCAAGTACCGAGATCTTACTTTTTTGATTGGTTTTGCCGTTCAGTTGTTAATGTACGCCACTCCAATAGCCTATCCGTTATCTTTCCTTCAAAATAAAAGTTATGTAGCCTGGATTAAGTGGAATCCGCTCAGCCCCATTGTCGAAAGTTTTCGATATGCTTTGTTTGGATCCGGTACTTTTTCTCCGTCAGGTCTATTATATAGCGGTGCATTTATTTTAGTTACGCTGGTCATTGGTTTAATTTTCTTTAATAAAGTAGAAAAAAGTTTTATGGATACTATCTAGTTTTCCATTTCGATTAGTAACATGAGCAAAAAAGTAATACAAGTCGAGGGACTAAGTAAGCAATATCGACTCGGAACGGTTGGTACAGGAACGTTGGCACATGACCTTTCACGTTGGTGGAACGTAATGCGAGGGAAGGAAGACCCTTATTTAAAGATTGGTGAAGAAAATAATAGGACAACAAAAGGTAATACAGATTACGTGTGGGCTTTGAAGGGGATTGATTTTACAATAAATCAAGGAAACGTTGTAGGAATAATTGGCAGAAATGGTGCTGGCAAATCTACATTATTAAAAATATTAAGTAGAACAACAACACCTACAACTGGCAGATTAAAAATTAGAGGACGTATCGCTAGTTTACTGGAAGTTGGAACTGGGTTTCATCCTGAACTGACCGGTAGAGAGAATATTTTCTTAAATGGGGCAATACTTGGTATGACCAAAAAGGAGATTAAAAGCAAATTTGATGAGATTGTTGATTTCGCTGGTGTAGAGAGATATATTGATACTCCTGTCAAAAGATATAGTAGCGGCATGTATGTTCGACTTGCCTTTGCAGTTGCTGCTCATCTTGAACCTGAAATATTAATTGTGGATGAAGTTCTGGCAGTAGGAGACGTGGAGTTTCAAAAGAAATGCCTAGGGAAAATGAAGGATGTCAGTGATCGGGATGGTCGGACGGTTTTATTTGTAAGTCATCAGATGGATTCTATTACCAGGCTTTGTGATAGCGTGATTGTGATGGAAAATGGCGGTATTGCGTTTAATGGAAATACAGAAAAGGGATTAGTCTATTATTTAAAAGGAAGATCAAATTCATTCTCGTTTGCAGATTTTACCAAACAAAATACTAAGCCCGGAAATGACTCTGTAAAGCTACTTTCTGTAGCTGCAATAAATGAACAAGGAAAAATAGCCGAGGCTTTTCTAGCTCATGAGAAAGTATTTATTACTATGAAGTATGAGGTCCTTAGGAACAATTTCACTTATACCCATGGTTTTAATCTATACGATGGAAAAGGAATACATATTTTAAGTTCACACGATGTAGAAAAGGTAAAATCTAATTATTGTAGTGAAAAAGGTATTTACGAAGCAACAGTGCAAATACCAGAGAATTTTTTATCGGAAGGACTACATAATGTAGGGGTAGCAATAATGACCTATGACCCCTTTGTTGTGCACTTTAATGAAGAAGAGGTGGGGTCATTTGTTGTAAATGATGTTATA
>JAQBNN010000109.1 GCA_028288505.1 Segetibacter sp.
GATAACAAGAGCCGTATGAAGTGAGAGCTTCACGTACGGTTCCGTGAGCGGCTCGGGCTGAAATGCCCTTGCCTACTCGACTTTGTCAAGAAAAAAAAGTAAGCAAGCGGTCTGCAATTTCCTTTTGGCAAAGCAAGTAAGGAATAGGAAAAAGGAGAAAATCTTAGCTTACCGGTCAGGTTCAATTTGTGGGTCTTGGCGCCCCAGAGTACTCTGCGTCGCACTCTTTACAATTGTACTTTACTAGCCCGCGGCTTCAATCTTTCAAAGTATAATTTAAAGCTGACAGTAACCTGTAACTGGCTTAATACTGCAGCCAAAAGTTGCACAAAGCGATGCCTGTGAACTGAGCGTAGCAACGATGACGCTATGAAAAGAAAATGCTGGTTTCCAAGACTATCTTTTGCAATTTAACGGGGCTTGCTAAGCGGACACAACTTATCTCAAACAGATCAGGGTTTTTTAGCCTGCGTTGTGTATTATTGCAATGTAATTGTTAAAGCAAATATTTTCTTCCTTCAATTGCTTTTCGAAATTTAAAATTAAACCAACTAACATGAGAAAATTAAGCGCAAGCTTCCGCTTTTTAGGATTGTTTGTAATCGTATTTCTTCTGAGCGCTCAGGCAATAGAACAATCTACTATTATAGGTTCGGTAAAAGACTCAACAGCTCTTTTGGAAGGTGCTTCTATAATCGTGGAAGGGCAGGATGTAGGAACACGGTCAACTTCAACCGGAACCTTTGAGTTAAAAGTACGGCCTGGCAGTTACACGCTTATTATTAGTTATGTTGGCTACCAAAATGTAAGAAGAGCAGTTACCGTTGCACAAGGCCAAACCGTAACTGTTGACGTGGTTTTAGAAAAAGACAGGATGCTACAAAATGTAACTGTTGTTGGTAGCCGTTCTACTACGCCGCGTACCAACGTTCAAACAGCTTCGCCTGTTGATGTTTTTACTAGCAGAGAACTTTTGCTTACAGGCCAGTTAGAGCCTACACAAATGATCAACTTTGTAGCGCCTTCATTCAACTCATCAAGACAAACTATTGCTGATGGTACCGATCATATTGATCCTGCCACCTTGCGTGGTTTAGGTCCTGACCAGGTACTTGTTCTACTAAATGGCCGCCGTCGACATAATACCGCTTTACTAAATGTAAACGGAACCATTGGTCGTGGGTCTGTAGGAACTGATCTTAACAGCATACCTGCAAGTGCAATTGAGAAAATTGAAGTACTAAGAGACGGTGCTTCTTCTCAATATGGATCAGATGCGATAGCAGGTGTAATAAACGTGGTGTTGAAAAAAGATGTAAAGAAGCTAAATGTAAACCTGCACGCTGGTCAACACTACCAGGGCGACGGTCGCACACTTGGATTTGCGCTTAATAAAGGCTGGCGCTTAGGTAAAAAAGGATACTTCGATTTCTTTACCGATATCAGGTCAAGAGAAGCGACTAACCGTGCTGGTGATTTCACTGGTACATGGTATTATAATATCCCTTCCGGTGCTTCGCAACCAGTAAGAGACAGCATTATAAAACTTGATAATGCACTAATTGCACAGAGAGGACAGAGCCGCAAGAATACTATGCAGGTAGGAAACTCTGCAGTAGACAACTACGGTTTTATGGTTAATATGGGTGCTCCCGTTACTGACAGGGTTAATTGGTTTCTAAACGCAGGAACAAATTATCGTAAAGGACAAGCTGCAGGCTTCTACCGTTTCCCAAAACAAACTTCACAGGTAATTACGGACCTCTATCCTGATGGTTTTCTGCCGCAAATTAAGAGTGACATTCATGATAACAACATCACTGCTGGTGTTGACGGTATTACCAAAGGTGGTATTCGTTGGGACGTTGCTAATACTTTTGGTGGTAACACTTTCGAATTTACTATCGACAATACAAACAACGCATCAGAGTTTGCCAACGGGGCTAATGCGCAAACCAAGTTTAATGCAGGTAAGCTTGGGTTTAGTCAAAATACAACCAATTTAAACTTCGCAAAAGATTTTGGAAGCCAGCTAAACCTAAAAAGCTTTAACGTAGCTGTAGGTGGAGAATATAGAATAGACAATTATAAAATCACCGCAGGAGAGCCGGGCAGCTATGTAAACTATGCGCCCAACAGCGGTCGACTAGGTGGTTCGCAGGTGTTTCCTGGTTTTCAACCGTCCAATGCAGTAAACGAAAACCGATCAGTAAAAGCTGGGTATGCTGATTTGGAAACCGATCTTACTGATAGGTTTCTTGTAAATGTAGCAGGCCGCTACGAACACTACAGCGACTTTGGTGGAAACTTTGCAGGAAAATTGTCCGCTCGTTATAAAGTTAGTAATGCTTTAAATTTCCGCGGAACAATTAGCAATGGCTTTAGAGCACCTAGCATGCACCAACGATACTTCAGTGCCGTTAGCACTGTCTTTATCAGCAATGGAACAAGTCTCGTTCCGGTACAGCAAGGTACCTTCCGTAACAACAGTGATGTAGCTGCAGCCTTCGGTATCCCTTCACTAACTGCTGAAAAAAGCACGAGCTATAGCTTAGGAATTACCTCAAGACCTGCCCGTAACTTGTCACTTACTATCGATGCCTACCAGATAGAGATCAAAGACAGGATAGTACTTTCCGGCAGCTTCCCACGCAGCAATCCAACCGTTGGCCCTTTATTAGCAAACTTCCCCGATGTTAGTTCTGATATCTTTTTCTCCAATGCAATTAATACCCGCACCCGCGGTCTTGATGTAGTTGCAAACAGCAACTTCAAAATGGGCGTTGGTTCTTTAAATATTATTCTTGCAGGCAACCTTAATAAAACAGAGATAAGGGGTGCAGTTAGAAACTCCTCAAAGCTTCCTTCAGATTCTGTAAACACCAACACTTTGCTTACAAGAGATCAAAGGTCAATTATTGAAGAAGGCCAACCAAGGAATAAAGTAATGCTGAACCTTAATTATTCAGTGGGAAGAATGGGTTTAATGTTACGTACAACCCGTTTTGGCGAGGTTGCAACAAAAGATCGTGTTAACCCTCTTTTAGATGAAAGCTTCGGTTCAAAGATCGTAACTGATGCAAGTGTGTCAGTTCGTCCTGCGTACTGGTTAAACATAACCATTGGGGCTAACAATATTGCAGACGTTTATCCTGATCCTCTTACAAAACCAGGAAACAGTGGTGAGGGTCGCTTTGTTTACAGCCGCGCTGCTACCCAATTTGGTTTTAATGGTGGCTACTATTATACTAACTTAAGTTTCGATCTAAGCGATCTTAAAAGCCATAAGAAATTAAAACCTGTTCCCCTGGCACCAATAGTTCGTTCGGTACCACCTCCGGTTATTATTCAACCAAAGGACACTGACGGAGACGGTACTCCTGACAAGTCAGATGATTGTCCTTCATTGCGCGGCCCCGTTGATTTAAAAGGATGCCCTGATGCTGATGGCGATGGTGTTGCAGATAAAAACGATAAATGCCCGACTGTTGCTGGTGTAGCTATGTTTGGCGGTTGTCCCGATAGCGATGGAGATGGAGTTGAGGACACAAAAGATAAGTGCATCAACGTATTCGGTTCTGCCAAGTACGAGGGATGTCCAATCCCTGATACAGATGGAGACGGATTGAACGATGAGTATGATAAATGTCCTACCGTTCCGGGAAATATTGCCAACAACGGTTGCCCTGTTACAACCAGGGCTCCTCGCGAGGAAGTGCAAAAGAAAGTTGATAAAAGTGCGAAAAGCATCTTCTTTGTAATCAACAGCGCTACCCTAACAAAGAGTTCTTACGGTGCTTTAGATGATATCGCGCAGATACTAAACGACGATGCTGATCTTCAACTTGAAGTTCAAGGGCATACTGATAACACAGGAGGCTTGGCGCTTAACCAAAAACTTTCCGAAGCAAGAGCTGCTTCTGTAAAAAATTACCTGGTTAAAAAAGGGGTAAGCAGCAGCAAGATCGATGCTAAAGGCTACGCTTACACACAACCGGTTGCAAGTAACAAGACTGCCGCCGGCCGTGCTAAAAACAGGAGAGTGGTTTTAATCATCAGATAAGATTTACAAATTCTTTTATTTAAAAAAGCAGCCCAAATTAAAGGGCTGCTTTTTTTCTTTGTTTACTTTCACACCTTTTACGGCGTTATTTTTATTTTGGTCCGGGGTGTATTGCTACTATTAAACATCGTTGCGTCGCACTCTTGTACATTTAGTAATTCTATTCAGCAATTCAAAAGGCTATCATACAACATGAAGAAAAGTTTATTACTGTTACAGGCATTCCTTTTAAGTATTGTTTGCTTTAGTCAAAACCTTTTAAGCCCCGACCAATTTTTAGGATACAAGTTGGGGACACACTTTACGCCGCATTATAAGATCGTCAACTACGTACGCTACTTAGCTATGTCCAGGCCCGAAATGATAAAGGTTGAAAAGTATGGTGAGACATACGAAGGAAGAGAATTACTGCTTGCCTATGTTGCCACACCAGATCACATAAAACAACTCGAAGGAATTAGGCAAAACAACTTACGTATTGCCGGTATTTTAAAAGACGGACAGCCTGCAACTACCAACGCCCCCGCTATTGTTTGGTTAAGCTACAACGTGCATGGCAACGAACCTTCCTCATCTGAAGCAGCAATGCAAACTTTATACGTGTTGCTAAACCCCGGCGAAGCAAGAGCACAGGAGTACTTACAAAATACCGTCGTTATTATAGACCCATGCTTAAACCCTGACGGAAGAGACAGGTATGTGAACTGGTTTAATTCTGTTTCTGGTAAATCCTCCGATCCTAATCCCCAATCAAGAGAGCATATTGAACCATGGCCACAGGGAAGAAGCAACCATTACAACTTCGATCTTAACCGCGATTGGGCCTGGCAAACACAAATAGAAACGCAGCAGCGTTTAGTTAAGTACAACCAATGGATGCCACAGGTGCATGTTGACTTTCATGAGCAGTATTATAACAACCCTTATTATTTTGCCCCTGCTGCCGAACCTTTCCACGAAGTTATTACTCCGTGGCAACGACAGTTTCAAACAACAATAGGTAAGAACCACGCTAAGTATTTCGATCAGCAGGGCTGGTTGTATTTTACTAAAGAAAGCTTCGATCTGTTCTATCCTTCCTACGGAGATACTTACCCAACTTACAACGGTTCCATCGGTATGACGTATGAGCAAGGCGGGCACAGCCGTGGCGGACTTGCCGTTACAACTGCTAACGGTGATACCCTTACTTTAGTTGACAGGGTAGCCCATCACTTCACTACTTCACTATCAACAGTGGAAGTTGCTTCACAAAATGCCGGAAAGCTGGTATCTGAATTCAGTAAGTTTTTTGCCGACAATAAAACCGGCAAAGGAAGTACTTATCGCACCTATGTTTTAACTAGTGACAACCTACAGAAAATAAGAAATGTAGGCGAGCTGCTAACAAGAAACGGTATAGAATATGGCAGCGTCGGCAGCACCGCATTTAAGGGCTTCAACTACAATAACAAAAAGCAGGAAACGGGGAAGCTTAAGAAATATAACCTTGCTGTTAGTATGCAGCAACCCCGTTCTACGTTAGCCAAAGTGCTATTAGAACCTGCTTCAAACCTTGTTGATTCTAATACCTACGATATTACGGCCTGGGCAATTCCCTACTCTTACGGCGTTGATGCTTATGCTGTAAAAGAAACCTTACCTCTCCAGGCTTTTAGTGCAAACCTTGTGCAAAATACTGTGGCTGCCTCTCCTTATGGTTACCTTATAAAATATAATTGTATAGAGAGCGCAAAGCTGCTTGGGCAATTGCTAAGAAAGGGTATCAAGGTGCGTTATGCTGAGAAAGCTTTCACGTACAAGGGCAAAGAATATGAACGAGGCACTCTCATTACTTTGGTAAAAGGCAATCCAACAGATCTTGCAAATACGATAACCCAGTTGGTTAAAAATAATGGCTTAGAGGCAGAGGTAATAGAAACAGGCTTTGTTGAAAAAGGTCCTGACTTTGGCTCTCCGTTTATTCGTTTTATACAAACACCTAAAGTGGCTTTGGTTACTGGCGACCAAACAAGTTCTTTAAATGCTGGCGAGGTCTGGCATCTTTTCGACCAGGTACTCGAGTATCCTGTAACACTTATTAATGCTGCCGATCTGGGGCGTGCAAAGTTGAGCGATTTTAATGTCTTGATTTTTCCTAACGGCAACTATCGCGGGTTAAGCGATAAGGATATTACCGAAAGATTAAAGGAATATGTAAAGACAGGCGGTAAACTAATTGCTCTTGAAAATGCTGTAAAGCAATTAGCTACTGCCGAGTGGGGCATTAAAGAGAAAGAGCAAAAGACTGAAACAAAACCGGTAGATTATTCAGCACTAAAAAGGTTTGAAGATCGTGAACGTGACCAGATTTCTGATAATATTCCAGGGGCAATTTATAAGGTTGTGTTGGACGAAACACATCCACTTGCTTTTGGTTATGCTGACACGTACTACAGCATAAAACAAAATGATAACATCTACGAGTTTTTAAAAGACGGATGGAATGTTGGCGTCATAAAAAAGAACAACCTCGTATCGGGGTTTGCGGGCAGCACTGTAAAATCGAAGTTGGTTGATGGGGTAGTGTTTGGTGTACAACCAATGGGTGCAGGCTCTGTTGTTTACCTGGTTGATAATCCTTTGTTCCGCCAGTTTTGGGAGAATGGAAAACTGCTTTTTGCTAACGCTGTTTTTTTAGTAACTGAATAATTAGTCGCTAAATAAATAGACTTTCTTTTTGGTTTCTGGCATTGGTCTTTCATAGCGTCATCCTTGCGTCGCACTCTTGTACTTTAGTTTAATTATTAAGCATGAGGTTAAGCGCTGCATAAAGCGCTACAAGTACAAGTGAGTGACACAACGATGTTGCTTCATATTCTTCTGCTTGTAAAACAAAAATAAAAAAGCCCACTTTCTTAGGAGGTGGGCTTTTAGTTTAGAAGTTTTTTTAAATAGTTTTTCTCGCCTTTGCTCTTTCAAAAAGTATTACACCAAGAAAAATAATTGCAGCAAGTATTGCAACGCCTAAAAGGCTTGAACTAATTGTTGCAGCCCAAAACATACTTTTCGTTTTGTCTGGCAAAGTGAAATCGTTTTTATTGATCTGCACAAAACTGCTTTTATTAAAAGCATCAATTGGAAAGTTATCTAGTTCGTAAAAGTATTTTCTTGCCTTTGTTTGTACTTCCCAAAAATTGAACTCCACATCTTTTTTTGCCTTGTACCAGATAATAATATTGTCGGCCGGAGAGGGATTAAAACTGTTGAAAGTGAACTGGACGTGTGTGTCATCGCCCACCAATTTATTTGCAGGAATTACACCAAGAAAATCTTTAACGGTAAGTCCATTATTTAGTTGAATGTAAATGCTGCCGCTGTCAATATGCTGGCCCCAGCCCCTGCCCTTTTCTAGAAGGTAACTAAAGCCGTTTTGGGTTTGCCCACTGTATCCTTTTCTTAGGTGCGCATCGTTAGTGTTGGTTAAAAAATAGGTAGTGATCTTGGTAACCGAATGGGCTGGAAAAGTTGTTTGCCAGAAGTACCACTCTCTCACCTTTATGTCTTTAATAGGCTCCTCTATATCTTTTTCAAGTTCGTGTGTGGCGGTATCATTCAGGTTTGCAAAAGCTACTCTACGATCATTTACAAATACTCTTAGCTTAAAGAGATCGCGAAAAAAAATGTGTTCGAGTTGAGGCTGTGGGTAGTTGCCATGCAATGGATAACCAACAGGCATAGTTATAGTTTCGTTGGTTGCGTTATACATCCAAAACTCAACTTTTAAAGCCGCAAAGCCGCGGTATAAGTTTATTAAAACCCTTTGGTTTTGAATTTTAATCTTACCAAAATGAACGCTGTCTTCTTTTAATAACGGGTATAGTTGCGACGCAAATCCTGAATGATAAATGCCCTGCATATTAGCATTTGCAAAAGAATTATATGCAGCGCCTAAGACAAACAAAACTATCAGGAGTTTCTTCATGGGTCCAATTAGGTGTTAAAAATAGGAGATACTTTATTTGAAAGGCATGGGGCGAAAGGTTTTTTTTGCTTGTAACAGATCGCCTTCTATCTTTGCCGCATGAAAATCGCATTGCACATCCATCAACATCATTTCCTTGCCGTAAGGTAAGCCGGTGTGTTGTGCAATTAAGTATAAACATTTTGAGGCTTACCAAACGGTAAGCCTTTTTTAATTAAGTAATTATGATTTTAAGGATTGCTATTCAAAAATCAGGCAGGTTGAACGAAGACAGTTTAAAACTGTTGAAGGAATGTGGTATTGATATATCGAATGGCGTAAACAGGCTAAAAGCCGAAGCAAGTAATTTTCCTTTAGAGGTGTATTTTTTTAGGGATGATGATATTCCACAATATGTTGAAGATGGGGTGGCAGATATTGGAATTGTTGGAGAGAATGTGTTGTACGAAAAAAAGAAGTCAGTTGAAATTGCTGATAAACTAGGGTTCGGAAAATGCAGGCTAAGTATTGCTGTTGATAAAAGTGAAAATTATGCCGGGGTAGAATCTTTAAGAGGCAAGCGAATTGCTACCACTTACCCTGTAATTGTGCAGCAGTATTTAGATGAGAAGAATGTTACAGCAGAAATACACGAGATAAGTGGTAGTGTAGAAATTGCTCCTGGAATTGGATTGGCAGAAGCAATTTGTGACCTAGTTAGCAGTGGCTCCACTCTGTTTATGAACGGGCTTAAAGAAGTAGAGACAATCTTAAAGTCAGAAGCGGTACTAATTAAAAATAGTAAGCTGGATGTAGAGAAGCAACGGTTATTAGATAAGTTATTATTCAGGATACAGTCAGTAAAAAAGGCTAAGAATAATAAGTATGTTTTGCTTAACGCACCAAACGACCAGCTGGAGGAAATAATAAAATTACTACCGGGTATGAAGAGCCCAACAGTTTTGCCTTTAGCCGAAAGTGGTTGGAGTAGTGTACATAGTGTCCTAAATGAAAATGAGTTTTGGGAGATTATTGAAAAGCTAAAAGCGGCAGGTGCACAAGGTATACTTGTAGTGCCAATTGAAAAGATGGTTCTGTAGTAGAAACGTTACCCTAATTAAGTTATTATGTTACCTGTTTATAAGTACCCGGAGAAAAAGGATTGGAAAGTGTTATTACAACGTCCCGTGTTCGACACATCGTCGCTGGAGGCCAGTGTAAGTAATATTTTAAAGGAAGTAAAGCAACGAGGCGATGAAGCGATCAGGAAGTTTGCATCAATGTTTGATAAGGTAACCATTACAGACATCCAGGTAACGGAAGAAGAAATCGAAACTGCTTCTAATGAAGTTGACGATGCACTGAAGGCCGCTATTATTGAAGCAAAGAGTAACATCGAAAGGTTTCATGCAGCACAGTTGAAAGAAGAGGAAGCTATTGAAACAATGCCGGGTATAAAATGCTGGCGTAAGAATGTGGCCATTGAAAAGGTTGGCTTATATATTCCTGGGGGCACTGCTCCATTGTTCAGTACTATTTTAATGCTTGCTACTCCGGCTAAGATTGCAGGCTGTAAGGAAATTGTTTTATGTACTCCTCCTAATAAAGAAGGTAAAGTTCATCCGGCTATTTTATATACTGCTTCTCTTGTTGGCGTAACACAAATATTTAAAGCAGGCGGTGCACAGGCAATTGCAGGAATGGCGTATGGTACAGAAACAATTCCGCAAGTGTATAAGATTTTCGGACCGGGTAACCAGTACGTTACTGCTGCCAAACAACTAGTTCAAAAAGATGGGGTAGCTATTGATATGCCTGCCGGCCCCAGTGAGGTTGCTGTGCTTGCTGATGAATCTGCTGATGCTGCTTTTGTTGCTGCTGATCTTTTATCGCAAGCCGAGCATGGTAGCGATAGCCAGGTGGTTCTTGTAACTACTTCTGAAAACTTCGCATTGGCAACTGCCGGTGAAGTTGAACTGCAACTTAAAGAATTACCGAGAGCAGCTTTTGCAGCGAAAGCTTTGGAGCAAAGCAAGATAATTGTAGTTAAAGAAACAGGCGAAGCAATAGAGTTTTTAAATGAATATGCTCCCGAACATCTTATTATTTCATGTGAAGACGATGAAATAATTGCTGATAAAATAATTAATGCCGGTTCAGTTTTCTTAGGTAATTATTCTCCTGAAAGTGTTGGTGATTATGCAAGCGGTACGAACCATACACTGCCCACTAACGGTTTCGCAAAAGCCTTTAGTGGAGTAAGTGTTGATAGCTTTGTAAAAAAAATAACTTACCAAAAACTTACACGGGAAGGATTAAAAAACATAAGTAAAACAGTTCAGGTGATGGCTGCTGCTGAGGGGCTTGATGCACATGCAAATGCAGTGGCAATACGACTGCTGGCAAGGCCCAGTAATGTGATGTAGTGCAATGACTTTTAATAGAAATTCTTAAGACGATAACAAAAAACTTCATGTTCGAATTAAATAAGTTAACAAGGGAAAATATAAAGAAGCTAACACCTTACTCATCAGCAAGAGATGAATTTAGTGGTGAAGCAAAAGTATTTTTAGACGCTAATGAAAACGCGATAGGATCACCGGTTACTAAGTGGTATAACCGTTATCCCGACCCGCACCAGGTTAAACTGAAGGAAGCTATTTCGCAAGTAAAATCAGTACCTGCTAATCAAATTTTTTTAGGCAACGGTAGTGATGAATGTATTGATTTATTGTATCGTTGTTTTTGCGAACCGGGTAAGAGCAATGTTATAATTTGTCCTCCAACTTATGGCATGTACGAGGTAAGTGCAAACATTAATGATGTTGAAATTCGTAAGGCTGCTTTGCTTGATGATTTTCAACTTGATCTTGTTCATCTTGAAAATCTTGTTGACGAGAACACAAGGCTCATTTGGATTTGTTCACCTAACAATCCTACCGGCAATAGCTTTACACGTACTGATGTTGAAATGGTACTTAACAACTTCAATAGTATAGTTGTAGTTGATGAAGCTTACATAAATTTCTCGAGGCAAAAGTCGTTTATACAAGAGCTTGTAGACTATCCTAATCTTGTTGTGATGCAAACATTTAGTAAGGCGTGGGGCCTTGCAGGATTACGCCTGGGCATGGCCTTCGCTTCACCAGGAATAATTGATGTCTTAAACAAGGTGAAGCCTCCTTATAATATCAACCAGGCCACACAGGAGATAGCATTAAAAGCACTGGAGGAAGTAGGGCAAGTGAATGATATGATAAAGGAACTTGTGCAAATGAGAGCTGCATTAAAAGGAGTATTTGAGAAGATTCCTTTTATTGAAAAAGTATATCCAAGTGATGCGAATTTTCTTTTAGTAAAAATGAAAGATGCAAGAAAGGTGTATGAATTTTTGCTTACAAAAGGAATTGTTGTACGAGATAGGAGCAATGTAAAATTGTGTGATGATTGCCTTAGAATTACAGTAGGAACCGAAGAAGAAAATACAGAACTGATTGAAGCGTTATGCGATTGGATGGTTAAATAGTTGATTTTTGGATTTAGTAAAGAAATGTATTACTTTAACAATAGTCATGTTTGCTTTCTTCGCCTAAGTGATAACACCCTTAATGTACCCGTTACTGTTTTAAAAAAGTTTTTTGATTACAGCCACGGGCTACAGTTAAGTGCTTGAAAAGCTGAAAACAAAATAACAATCACCTTACAAATTCACGTGATTAATTTTTATTCGTATTAAACGACCCTTCCTGCCTTATTTATCCTTTTTTTGAACCAGCTTTTAATCATCCTTCAACATTGTTGTGTCACTCACTTGTACCGCGTAAGTTTCGCAGCTTTAGTGCGCCCTGTAATTAGTTGCCATGCATTATTGATGCTGTTTAATATAAGAGTACAGTAGATAAAGCAAGGGCTTTTAAAGCTGCCATAAAAAGATACAGTACAAGTGAGTGACACAACCTGGGTTGAGAAAGGAACTTATGTTGGCTAAAAAAAGACCTTCACATTAAAGCGTCTTATTTTATGCTATTAACTACTGTCATCAAGTAAATATCTGCACCTATCTTTGGCGAAATTTACCTGCCCAAAGATGAAAAGGATACTGTTTATAGACCGCGATGGAACACTTATAAATGAAGCGCCCCCAACTTACCAGATAGATGATTTTAGCAAGGTTACTTTCTACCCGCAGATGTTTCAATACATGAACCGCATAGCAAGCGAACTTGATTATGAACTGGTAATGGTAAGTAACCAGGATGGCCTTGGTACTCCTGCATTTCCGGAAGAAACTTTTCATCCTGTTCATAATTTTATTATGAACAGCCTGGAGAATGAAGGCATTCATTTTTCGGAAGTACTTATTGATAAAAGCTTTCCGCATGAAAACTTAGAGACCCGAAAGCCGGGCGTCGGAATGATGAAGCCGTACATTAATAATGAACGTTATGACATTGCAAACAGTTACGTTATTGGCGATCGCATAACTGACGTGCAACTGGCGAAGAACTTAAACTGCAAAGCAATCTGGATTAACAACGATGCTAATCTTGGCGGCGGAGAAATAAAAGATAAGGTAGATGAACTTAGGCAGGTAATTGCTTTGGAAACAACATTATGGAAGGAGATCTACGAGTTTTTAAAACTAGGATTACGACAAGTGCACCACGAAAGAAATACCAACGAAACCAAGATCAGCATTGATGTAAACCTTGATGGCAGTGGAAAGGCCTACATATTGACAGGCCTTGGTTTTTTTGATCATATGCTTGACCAGATTGCACGCCATGGAAAGATGGATTTAACGATCGTAACAAAAGGTGATCTTCATATTGATGAGCACCATACGATAGAAGATACAGGCATTGCTTTAGGTGAAGCATTTGCACTTGCATTAGCAGATAAAAAAGGAATGGAGCGGTATGGTTTTGCATTACCTATGGATGAGGCAGAAGCAAAAGTTTTGATAGACTTCGGGGGCAGAAACTGGATTGTTTGGAACGCTGAATTTAAGAGGGAGAAGATAGGAGAGATGCCCACTGAAATGTTCTTTCATTTCTTTAAGTCTTTTAGTGATGCTGCTAAGTGTAACCTAAATATTGAATGTAAAGGTGATAATGAACACCATAAAATAGAAGCAATATTTAAAGCTTTTGCAAAGGCGATAAAGATGGCTGTTAAACGAGATCCGCTGAGTAATTATTTGCCTTCTACGAAGGGAGTGCTTTAGTAACTGGGACAAAGATGGGAGCGTTTATTTTAATTTATAAACCTTCCCATCTTTCATAACTAAAATGGTGTTACGAACGGCAGAAATATTTTTAGAAGGATCACCTTCAACGGCAATAATATCAGCAAGCAATCCTGCTTTAAGCCTGCCAATTGTTTCAGCATATCCAAACACATCACCGTTTACTGATGTGGCTGACTTTAAAACATCGAACGGCTTCATGCCATACTCAACCATCATCTCCATTTCCCTTGCATTATCTCCATGAGCAAAAACGCCAACATCTCCACCCATACTAATCGTTACTCCACTTTGTAATGCTAGTTGAAAGCTTTTCTTTTTTGCAGTAATTCTTGCCGGTACCGTGTCTATTCCTTTTTTCCAGCCACCGTATTGTAAAACAGCATCGCTTGCTGCAAGTGTTGGGCAGAGTGCCACACCCTTTTCTTTCATCAGCCTGAATATTTCCGCTGTCGCGTTGTCACCATGTTCTATTGTTGATACTCCGGCAAGTATAGCTCTTCGCATTCCCTCGGGTGTTGAGGCATGTACTACTACGGGTCTGCAGCCGCTTTTTGCAATGGCTACAGCTGCTGCAATTTCTTCAGTACTAAAAGTTGGAAGTGCTTCACCATTTTTTCCCCAGCGGTAGTCAGCGTAAATTTTTATGAGGTCTGCCCCTTTACCTATCTGAGTTCTGACTTCAGCAGCCAACTCTTGCATACTTGATACTTCAGCAGCACCTTGAGGAAGATCAATATCGGGATTGTCAGATTTAGGTCCGTAGGTTCCTTTTGCTACAATTGCTTTAGTGGCTATTATCATTCGTGGGCCCGGTACTATACCTTTTTCAATCGCTTTCTTTAAACCCACGTCATCATGTTCTGCTCCTTCTGTACCAAGGTCTCGTACTGTTGTAAAGCCTGCCAATAAAGTAGCACCTGCATGATTAACTGCCCTTGCAGTTCTTTCTGCCCGGCTTTCTTTAAGTACCTGGTCGTTCCAGCTAACCTCGTTGTACGGATGTAAGAATAAATGGGAGTGCCCCTCGATTAAGCCGGGCAATAAAGTAGCGCCTGGAAGACTTATTATTCGTGTATTTGTAGGATAATTATTGATTATGCCGACACTCTTGATCTTATTGTTCTGTATTAAAACAGACCATCCTGTATGCATTGTTTCTCCATCGAACAGGCGGTCTGCTTTTAATAGATAAAATGAATCTGTTTGGCTGTATGATGAGAAGGATATAAATAGGAGGAACAATAGTACCAGTTTCATTCACCTGCTTTTAGTGCAAACAAATGTAACTGATCAGTAGAATAAAAAATGTACAAGAGTGCGACGCAAGAAAAGTTGCACGAGGATTAATTGCTGGCTCAATAAAAATAATTGTAGAGAAGAGCGTGTTACTTAACTCGTTGCCAGGTATCGGTTTTACCTATCCATGAAAACCCAAGGTAGCCGCGTACGCTGAGCGTGTTGTTATCTTTCATACGCATATAGCAACTGTATTCTTTTCCATCTTCTGGATTATAGACTTTCCCGTTCTGCCATTCCTGGTCATTGTGGTCGTATTCAAAGTCGCGTAGCATAATTTTTCCAAGCAACGGCTTTGTCCTTAAATCTTTATTGGAATTCTTCACATCAATACGGGGACGGCCATCTTTTCCATTGGGCTGTTTCATCCAAATGATCTTGCCGTAGTACTTGCCGTCGTGTTTAAAAATTTGTATTTGTCCTTTACCTGTACCGTTTTGCCAAACGCCTAAAATGGCATCCGGTCTTTCACCAGCTTTTACAAAAGGATGGATCAACAACATGCTGATAATAACTAAAAGTGCCTTCATATCTTTTGTAATTTATAAAGAACCGGTTGATTGAAAAATAGGATTAACAAGCTTCATGCTTGCCACACATCTTTGAATGACTCGTCCTTTTGTAGAATTGCGTGGGCAAACGTACATGTGGCAGAAAGTTTTAAATTGTTTTGCCTTACGTATGATACCGCTTCCTTCACTAGGTGCTGTCCTACGCTTTGGCCTTGCAGGCTTTCGTCTACCTCGGTATGTTCAATTGTTAAAGTTCCCGGTGTTTTTTTATAACTCATTTTTGCCACCTTTTTTCCGTCCTGCTCAATAAAAAACATGCCTGTGTAATCTCTTTGTTCATGTTGTATGTTCATGTGGTGCGGTTAATTTTTCCTAAAATGATAAGTTGAAATGGCGCTATTGCAAAAAGGGTGCAAAATATTTTTGTCTGTGAAAAAAATGTTCGGCATTTTTGCATCCTGATGAATAATAATAAACATAATAGCTGGTGGCATAGCATCTCCAACCCGGGGTAGCTTTGTATTTGCTATTATATAAGCATATTCGAACCCCGGCCCAAGCCGGGGTTTTTTGTTTTGTCAGAACATGGTATAGGAAATGAAAAATAAAGTATGAGACCAATAGTATTTGAAACTTCTTGTAAAAAGATGCTTGCTGATGTGTACACGCCGGTAGGCATTTACCTTAGGTTGCGCGACCGTTTTCCAGGCAGCATTTTACTGGAGAGTACTGATTTTCATGCAAACGAAAACAGCTTTTCTTTTATATGCGTGCAGCCTATAGCAGGTATCGAGATAAGTTCATCTGACGCTTTTGAATTTAAATACCCAAACGAACAAGTAATACGTAAGAAGCTTGCCGGAAGTGAAGCCGTTACCAGCGAACTGAATAATTTCCTACAACGCTTTCAGCCGGTTGAGAATAAAGAGCTGCCTTTTGTACAAGGACTTTTTGGGTATACCGCTTACGATGCTGTTCGTTTTTTTGAAGATAGTCTAGGTGCTATGGCTACTAATGATAAGCCTGCAATTCCTTTAATGCGGTATCGCTTGTACCAATACGTGATAGCGATTAATCATTATAAAGATGAACTCTACCTATGTGAAAACATGGTGACTGGCCTTAAGAGCGAGGCTGACCTTGTTCATTCATTAATAAGGAGTAAAGATGTTCCTGTGTTTCCGTTTGAGGGTGGAGAGGAGTCTTCCAATCTTACCAATGAGCAATATAAGGACATCGTTGAAAAAGGTAAGGAAAGCTGTCATCGCGGTGATGTATTCCAGGTTGTTTTAAGCCGCCGTTTTCAGCAAGGTTTTACTGGTGACGAGTTTAATGTGTACCGCGCTTTGCGTACTGTTAACCCAAGCCCATACTTGTTCTATTTTGATTACAACGATTATCGTTTAATGGGTTCATCGCCTGAAGCGCAGGTAATTATTAAGAACGATAAAGTAATAATTCATCCCATTGCTGGTACGTTTAAAAGAACGGGTAATGATGAAATGGATAACCAGTTAGCAGAGCAGCTTTTAAAGGATCCAAAAGAAAATGCAGAGCACGTAATGTTGGTCGATCTTGCCCGTAACGATTTAAGTCGCCACGCCACAAATGTAACGGTCGACCAGTATCGCAAGGTGCAATTCTACTCGCATGTAATACACCTTGTAAGCGAGGTAAGCGGTACGTTACCGGCCGGTACAAACCCTTTCGAAATTTTAGCATCTACGTTTCCTGCAGGTACTTTAAGTGGTGCTCCTAAAATACGGGCGATGCAAATTATAAACGAAAACGAACCGACAAAGCGTAGCTATTATGGTGGCGCAATCGGGTTTGTCGGTTTTAATGGCGATATCAATCATGCAATAATGATCAGGTCTTTCTTAAGTAAGCAAAACACTTTGACTTACCAGGCAGGCGCCGGTGTTGTTATTACGTCCAATGCCGAAAGCGAGTTGCAGGAAGTGAATAATAAGTTGAACGCATTACGCACTGCAATTAAACTCGCTGTAAATATAAACTAGGATTCTTTTGTAGTGAGCAGTAGCAATACATCAACATCGTTGCGTCGCACACTTGTACTGAAAATGAATACTGAACCAAGAGAAAAGAGTAGTCTCTGGAAAAGAAGGATAAAAAATGAAAATATTAGTTTTTGATAACTACGACAGTTTTACTTACAACCTTGTTCACCTGGTTGAAAAGATATTGCATATAAAAGTGGATGTATTCCGCAACGACCAGATACCAATGGAAAAGGTAAAAGATTACGACAAGATCATCCTATCTCCCGGTCCCGGTATACCAGATGAAGCAGGCATGTTGTTGCCGTTAATAAAAGAATATGCGTCAACAAAATCAATCCTGGGTGTGTGCCTCGGGCACCAGGCCATAGGGCAGGCCTTTGGCGGTAAACTTATTAACCTCGATACTGTTTACCATGGCGTAGCAACACCAATTGCGGTAAAAAATGAAAGGACCGTTGGCAGACAAGTTGTCTTTAATGAATTGCCAGATACTTTAGAAGTAGGCCGTTACCACAGCTGGGTAGTAAGTGATGAAAATTTCCCTGATGACCTGGAAGTGACAGCAAGAGACGAAAATAATTACATTATGGCATTGCAACATAGCAAGTACGATGTGCAGGGTGTACAGTTCCATCCTGAAAGTGTGCTTACTCCTGAGGGTGAAAAGATGATTAGGAATTGGCTGCAAAATTAGCCGCAAAGACACGAAGGCAGAAAGAAGCGCAAAGTCTTAGTGATACTTAGAGCCATGGTGTCTTAGTGGCGAAAAAAAGATGACAGATGAAAAAAATTTTACAATACTTATTCGAGCACAAAACGCTTAGCCGCGAGCAGGCGAAGGAAGTGCTCGTCAATATATCCAAAGGTCAATATAATGATCATGAGATAGCCTCGTTTACAACTGTGTTTTTAATGCGTAGCATTACTATTGAGGAGCTACAGGGTTTTAGAGATGCATTGCTCGACCTATGTGTAAAAGTTACTTTCAATGGTCATGAAGTAATGGACATTGTTGGCACTGGTGGCGATGGAAAGAATACTTTCAATATTTCAACCCTAGCATGTTTTATAGTTGCAGGTGCAGGGCAAAAAGTTGCTAAGCACGGTAACTATGGGGTGACCTCTACGAGTGGTGCCTCGAATGTGATGGAGCAATTGGGTTACAGGTTTAAAAATGATAATCCTTCCTTACTTAAAGAAGTAGAAGAAGCAGGCATCTGTTTTTTGCATGCCCCACTATTTCACCCGGCTCTTAAAGTAGTTGGGCCAATGAGGAAAAATTTGGGTGTGCGTACTTTTTTTAATATGCTCGGTCCCCTGGTTAACCCTGCACAACCTACCTACCAGTTAGTTGGTGTATACAATCTTGAAATGGCAAGAATTTACAACTACTTGCTGCAACAAAACGGAAAGCCTTTCACCATCATTCACAGCTTTGATGGATACGATGAGATATCACTAACAGATGATACAAAAGTAATTACAAACGAAGGCGAAAAAGTATTAACGCCCGAAGAAGTTGGTAAGCGTATGGTACAACCCGAAGATATTTATGGTGGTAATACTGTAGAAGAAGCCGCTGCCATCTTTTCAAGTATTTTAAAGGGAAAAGGATCGTGGTCGCAGAACGCAGTGGTGCTTGCTAATGCCGCAATGGCTCTGCAATGCACCCGGAAATATAATACATATGATACTGCTTACCGTGCGGCAGTGGAAAGTTTAGAAAGCGGTAAAGCATATCAATCTTTACAAAAATTAATTAACCTCCAATGATCTCTATCCTCGATAAAATAATAGTTCACAAGAAAAGAGAAGTGGAAGAGAAAATGGAAATGGTTTCAGTTTCATTATTAGAGAGCCAGCCATTTTTCAAAAGAGAAACTCTTTCATTAAAAGCTTCTTTATTAGATCCATCAAAGACCGGGATAATTGCTGAGTTCAAGAGAAAATCACCAAGCAAAGGAATAATAAATCCAAATGCGTTACCTCACGATGTAACAGAAGGATATACAAAAGCAGGCGCCTCGGGTTTAAGCATTTTAACCGACGAGCGTTTTTTTGGTGGTACCAATTACGACCTTCAATCGTCACGCTTTAATCATATACCTATCTTAAGAAAAGAATTTATTGTTAATGAATACCAGGTACTGGAAGCTAAAGCAATTGGTGCCGACGTTATTCTATTAATTGCCGCTTGCCTTACGCCCCAACAAGTAAAGCAATTTGCAAGTGTGGCTAAAAGACTGGGACTGGAAGTATTGCTCGAAATACATCATGCCATCGAGCTCAAACATATTTGTGACGAAGTTGATCTGGTAGGTGTAAACAACCGAAGTCTTAAAACCTTTGAAGTAGACATTCAGACTTCTGTTGATTTGTTTAACCAAATACCTGCCGATAAAATTAGAATTGCCGAAAGTGGTATTAGTAATGTAGACAGTGTTGTATCTTTAAGAAAGGTTGGTTATAAAGGCTTCCTTATAGGTGAAAATTTTATGAAACAACCTGATCCCGCGATTGCTTTTCATGATTTTGTAACTTCTCTCCGTACTGCAGAACAAAGCAATTAATGTAGCATGAACGATCAAATTTTTACCTGTAAAACAAGGCCTTGCATTAAGGTTTGTGGGATGACCAGTATTGATCAACTGCACCACTTAGGCGACCTCGGTGTACAGTTTGCAGGAATGATCTTCTACCCAAAATCGCCGCGTTGCATTCTGCCTAAACTTAGGGGCGACCAGGTGAAAAATGAAAAATTTAAGGTCTTTAAAATAGGTGTATTTGTAAATGCCGAGGTAAAAGATGTTCTAAAGCAGGTTGATGCATACGGCCTCGATATGGTTCAACTACACGGCAACGAAACGCCTTACTTTTGCGAACAAATTGCCAATTACATATCGGTTATAAAAGCTTTTAGAATTACAGAAAATGACAGTGTGCAATGGAAGGTGAAGGGCTTTTTTAACGATACAGACATGTATATGTTTGATACCGAAGGTGAAGGTTATGGAGGCACCGGTAAAAAGTTTAATTGGGATAAGTTAATAGAAGCACAGGATGTTAAGAAGCCTTTTTTTCTTAGCGGCGGCATAGAGCCAACCGATGCGCCGGCTATCGTTGATTTTGCAAAACAATACGTAGCAAAAGATCTTTTTGCATTGGATATTAATAGCAGGTTCGAAATAGCGCCAGGAATTAAAGATATGAGCAAAGTAGAGACATTTGTCAAAGAGATTGAAGCAGGTATATCAATCACCTAAAGTTGAGGGATACAGTTAAAGGATGGTTATGAAATTATTTCTGGTACAAGCAAAGGATCATTTTTCAGCATCGTTGTGTCACTCACTTGTACTTGTATAATGTAATTCAACTGCAGGTTAATTAGCAAGTTAGTAACAAGGTATACAGCTTTTGTAAATGAAACTGTAGATGATAATTGACAAAAAGATAAAGTGATTGCGACGCAACGATGATGCTATGAAAAACAAAAGCTGGTATTACATTGTTTAAATAAATGTGAAGACAAGAGGTTATATAAATTGAAAAGTTTTAGTAATGACAACATCGCATAAAGAACCTACTGAACAAGGATATTATGGCAAATTTGGCGGCGCATTTATACCAGAAATGCTGTACCCAAACGTGGAGGAATTAAGACAGCAATATCTTGAGATAATGTATGAGCCTTCGTTTCAAAAAGAGTTTCAGCAATTGCTAAAAGATTACGTGGGAAGGCCCACGCCGTTGTTTTATGCAGAGCGTTTAAGTAAAAAGTACAACACAACAATTTATTTAAAGCGCGAAGATTTATGCCACACCGGCGCCCATAAAATAAATAATACAATAGGGCAAATATTAGTTGCGCAAAGGCTTGGCAAGAACAAGATTATTGCAGAAACTGGTGCGGGTCAACACGGTGTTGCAACGGCTACAGTATGTGCTTTAAAAGGCATTGAATGTGTTGTGTACATGGGCGAAAAAGATATTGAAAGACAAGCGCCAAACGTAGCAAGAATGAAGATGCTTGGAGCTACAGTAGTGCCGGCGAAAAGTGGAAGCAAGACCTTGAAAGATGCAACCAACGAAGCAATAAGGGCATGGATAAATGAACCAAAGGATACGCATTATATTATTGGAAGTGTTGTAGGTCCTCATCCTTATCCTGATATGGTGGCAAGGTTTCAAAGCGTGATAAGTGAAGAGATGCGTGCGCAACTAAAAGAAAAAACAGGATCGGAATTACCAACGCATGTTATTGCTTGCGTAGGTGGCGGTAGTAACGCTGCAGGTGCTTTTTATCATTTTATTGATGAACCTAGTGTAAAATTAATTGCGGTAGAAGCAGCAGGCCATGGCATTAATAGCGGCATGAGTGCAGCCACAACGCAACTAGGCCGTTTAGGTATTTTGCATGGTAGTAAAAGTTTGGTAATGCAAACAGCAGATGGGCAGGTAATAGAACCCCATAGTATTTCCGCAGGCCTTGATTATCCTGGCATTGGCCCCATGCATGCACACTTGTTTGATAGTGGAAGAGGTGAATTTCTATCAGCAACTGATGATGATGCAATGGAAGCAGTTTTTGAATGTTGTCAACTCGAAGGCATAATACCCGCCCTTGAAAGTGCTCACGCCATTGCTGCATTAAAACAAATGGATTTAAAACAAACAGATAAGATCATAATCTGCCTCAGCGGAAGAGGTGATAAAGACCTTGCCACCTATATGCATGCAATGGAAGGAAAAGATGAATTAACCCAAAAGTCAAGGCCCCTTTAGAAGTGGAAGAAACAATAGAGATAATACCTTTTACAGAAGAATACGCAGCTGACTTTGCCAGATTAAACATTGCATGGCTCGAAAAGTATTTTGAAGTAGAACCAATAGATAGAAGAATCTTTTCTGACCCCAGAACTTATATTCTTGATAACGGTGGCCAGATTTATATAGCACTATACAACAACGAAATTGCTGGATGCTTTGCATTAATGAAGTCGGGCAATAACGAGTTTGAATTATCGAAGATGGCAGTTGATGAAAGGTTCCAGGGAAAGCAAATAGGTAATAAGATGCTTGATTATTGTTTAGGAGCAGCAAGGCAACTTGGAATTGCAAAGCTTATTCTTTACAGTAACACCCGGCTTAAGCCTGCCATTCATTTATATAAAAAGTATGGCTTTGTAGAAGTGCCACTTGGAGATGTTGAATATAAACGTGCAGATATTAAAATGGAGATTAACTTAATTTGATGAGCAGGATAAAAGACCTATTTAATAAAAAAAATTCGAACGTTCTGAATGTGTACTGCACTGCTGGCTTCCCACACCTCTGTAGTACGTTGGAAGTGATGAATGCATTACAGGAGTCAGGTGCTGACATAATTGAATTGGGGATGCCTTACAGTGATCCGCTTGCCGATGGTGAAGTTATACAGGCGAGCAGTGGAGTAGCTATTGCAAACGGAATGACGATCGAGGTTTTGTTTGAACAGTTGAAAGCGATGCGGAATGAAATACAAATTCCCGTTATTCTTATGGGGTATTTAAATCCTATTCTCCAATATGGGTTTGAAAGATTTTGCAAACGCGCAAAAGAAGTAGGTATTGACGGATTGATCTTACCCGATATTCCAATGTTCGAGTTTGAAACAGAATACAATGAAATACTCTCCCATTACGAAGTGGATTTTATTTTCCTGGTAACACCTGAAACATCTGAAGAGAGAATTAGGAAAGCGGATAAACTAGGCAGTGGTTTTATTTATGCTGTTTCATCATCGTCAACCACAGGCAAAAATAAAAGCATTACCGAGCAGCAACCTTACTTTGAAAGATTAAAAAGCCTGCAGCTTCGCAACCCTGTTTTAGTTGGTTTTGGTATAAAAGACAAAGCCACTTTTGAAGCTGCCTGCACCAATACAAACGGCGCTATTATTGGAACAGCTTATATAAAAGCCCTGGAAAACGGTCAAGATATTTCGAGTATAACAAAGGCATTCATAAATGGAGTGAAAGGATAATAATGAAACTTGTAATTATAAAATACAACGCTGGCAATGTGCAATCAGTAATGTTTGCATTAGAGCGGATTGGTATAAATGCAATAGTAACTGAGGATATCGGCGAAATTACTTCTGCAGACAAAGTGATCTTTCCTGGCGTTGGAGAGGCAAGTACGGCGATGAATTATTTAAAGGAGCGTAACCTCGATGAAGTAATAAAGAAACTTACACAGCCAGTGTTAGGTGTTTGTTTAGGCATGCAGTTAATGTGTGCCTACAGCGAGGAAAATGATACGCCATGCCTCGGTATATTTGAAGAGCGAGTAAAAAAGTTTGTCCCTACGCAAAAAGAAGAAATCGATGGAATTGATGACCTAAATTTCAAAGTGCCTCAATTGGGCTGGAACTCGATTTACAATTTGAGGTCACCACTGATGACCAATGTAAAAGAAGACAGCTATTGCTATTTCGTACATAGCTATTATGCTTCGTTGGGTGAACATACAATTGCAACTACTGACTACATTCAGCCCTTTAGTTCTGCTTTGCATAAAGACAATTTTTATGGTGTACAGTTTCATGCAGAAAAAAGCGCTGAAGCTGGCGAACAGATTTTGAAGAATTTTTGTCTGATGCCCCAGCCCTAAAGGGAGGAGAGATATAAGAAGTTAAAACACATTACCAGTGAGAAAAGAAATGTTTTATGGCGCTAATGATTTGATTTTTCAAAAAGCAGAAGAATTACGTAATCGCTCTACCCCTGCCGAGGAAATATTATGGAATTACTTAAGAGGGGAGCAACTGGGAGTGAAATTTGAAAGACAACACCCTGCAACTTTATACGTGCTTGATTTTTATTGCCATGAATTAAGACTAGCAATTGAAGTTGATGGAAGTATACATGAATTGGAGGAAGTTAAAAGAAATGATGTTACTAGGGAAAGGACGTTAAAGGATCTAGGAATTAGTTTTCTCCGATTTTCTAATAATGAAGTGCTCAACAATACTAGAAAGGTGCTGGAAACTATAAAATCAGCCGTCACTTCTTTAGGCTCAAAAACCCGATCGGCTAAAAGCTCCCCTTTAGGGGCTGGGGGGCTCTCAATTCCAGCCATTGATATCATCGATGGCAAATGTGTTCGTCTTACCCAGGGAGACTATTCTCAGAAGAAGATATATAACGAAGATCCTCTTGAAGTAGCAAAAGAGTTTGAAGATGCAGGTTTATCAAGATTACACCTTGTAGATCTTGATGGTGCAAAAGCTGGTGCTGTAAAAAACTGGAAAGTGCTGGAAGCTATCGCAGGTAAGACCAGGCTGATAATAGATTTCGGCGGAGGTATAAAGACAGAAAACGACGTTGATATTGTTTTTGAATCAGGTGCAGTTTTAGCAACGGTGGGTAGCATAGCTGTAAAAGATGAAGCTACATTTGTACATTGGTTAGAGCAATATGGCGCGGAAAAATTTTTATTAGGTGCTGATGTAAAAGATGAGAAGATAGCCATTGGTGGCTGGCTTGAAACGACCGATATCTGGATCTATGACTTTATTGAAAAGTATATTAGCAAAGGAGTACAACAGATTTTTTGTACCGACGTAAGTAAAGACGGAAAATTAGAAGGCCCTTCAATAGACCTTTATAAAAATATACTTAGCAAATTTCCATCGCTTCATTTTATCGCAAGTGGCGGGGTAAGCAGTATAGAAGATGTGCATGCCCTTAAAGAGATTGGCTGTAAAGGAGTAATTATTGGCAAAGCAATCTACGAAGGAAGAATTAGCCCTAAATCCCTAAAGGGACTTTAAAGAACCAGCTCTAAAATGGATCAAACTGAAAATAAAAATCAAGTAGATTACAGCTCACCCTTTTGGGGGCGGGGGGGGCAGCTCTGCAAACGCATCATCCCTTGCCTAGACATTAGGGATGGCAGAACTGTAAAGGGCGTAAACTTTGAGAACATCCGCGATGCAGGCGACCCGGTTGAGTTAGCTTCTATCTATGCAAAAGAAGGCGCTGATGAACTAGTATTTCTCGACATTACTGCAACTGTTGAAAAGCGGAAGACTTTAAGCGAGCTGGTAAACAGGGTAGCTCATGCTATCAACATACCATTTACTGTTGGTGGTGGTATTGGTAGTGTACAGGATGTAAGCGTTTTGCTTGCAAATGGTGCTGATAAAATTTCAGTAAACACCGCTGCTTATAAACACCCTGGTTTACTTAACCAATTAAGTAAAGAATTTGGAAGCCAGTGCGTTGTACTTGCTATTGATACTAAGCAGGAAGAAGATGGTAATTGGTATGTGTACTTAAATGGTGGTAGAGTTAAAACCGAAACCAAATGTTTTGACTGGGCGAAAGAGGCTGTTGAAAGAGGTGCAGGTGAAATATTGCTAACAAGTATGAATAACGACGGTACGAAAAAAGGGTTTGCATTAGATATTACCAGGCGACTATCCCTAAACCTTAATGTACCTGTAATTGCTTCAGGGGGTGCGGGTACGATGGAACATTTTGCTGATGTTTTTAAAGATGGAAAAGCTGATGCAGCATTAGCAGCGAGCATCTTTCATTTTAAAGAAATTGGTGTACCTGAATTAAAAGCATATTTGCACGGGCAAAAAATACAGGTAAGATTATGACCTTTGCTTTTGTTTTGTGTTTTTACAAGCCTCGTTTTATTTTATTATTACAATCAACAACAATTACAAAGATGACAAGAAAGGCGAAAAGTAAAGAGGTGAGAAATGCTGGATTGATGAAAATTATAAGTGAAGGCAAGGCTGAAGCAAGCAATACGGTACAAGTGAGTGACACAACAAAAGCTGATAAGAATTAATACCGATCACAACAAAAAAAAAATACAATTTTGAAAGTAGACTTTGATAAATACAGTGACGGATTAGTTCCTTGTATTGTGCAGGATTTTAATACACACAAAGTATTGATGCTTGGCTTTATGAATGCTGAAGCTTTGCAACAAACACAGCAAACCGGCAAGGTTACTTTTTATAGCCGCAGTAAAAAAAGGCTTTGGACAAAAGGTGAAACCAGTAATAATTTCCTCTTCTTGAAAGAAATAAAAGTAGATTGCGATAACGATACATTGTTAGTAAAAGCTATCCCCGAAGGTCCCGTTTGTCATACAGGTGCTGATACTTGTTTTAGTGAAACCAACCATTCGGAGAATTTTTTACAACACCTCGAACAGATAATTGAGCTACGTAAAAAAGTAAGTGCAGAGGAATCTTATGTAGCCAAAATGTTTGCGAAAGGACTGAATAAAATTGCACAAAAAGTGGGAGAGGAAGCAGTTGAATTAGTGATAGAAGCCAAGGACGATAATGCCGATCTTTTTGTGAACGAAGCGGCCGATCTTATGTTCCACTATTTACTTTTGCTTAACGCAAAAGGCTATAAATTGCAAGATGTTATTGAAGTTTTACAAAAACGCCACTCACATTAGTATGAAAAACCTGTTCTTCATTTTATTGTTTCCCATTGTTTCTATTGCACAACCCGGCGCTAAAAAAGCCGCTTTTACGATCAGCGGAAATATAAAAGGCCTGCCCGATAGTACCTTTGTTTTCTTGTCTTCGCCAGTTGCATCTAACGATGTTAAGGCGACCGCTTATTCTAAAGCAGGAAAATTTGTGTTGACAGGAAACAGTGAGCAACCTGATCTGCAGATACTTTCTTTTATAGGTCAGAAAGAAGTGATGGAACTTTTTTTAGGTGCTGAGAAAGTAGCAATAACAGGTGATGTAAAGAAGATACCACAGGCCCTAGTTACTGGTGCCGCTTACCATCCTAATTATAAATTATATCAAACAAAGTTTGGTCCCCTTCGCGACAAGATGAACACTACATGGACGGCCATTAACCAAACTGCTCCCAGTGCTAAAAGAGATTCATTGATAAGTGATTTCGAAAAAATTAAAGCCTCTGTAATTAAGCAGATCGAAGGCTTTGTAAAAACAAAGCCAGCATCACCCGTGACCTCTTACATCTTGTATGTTACCAGCCCTGTTTTTCCCGGCGTTGAAGCTGTTGAAGAATTCTACAATAATCTTAAGCCTGCTGCTCAAAACACTTTTTATGGACAGCAGATTCTGAAAATGGTTAACGCATCAAAGATTGGCTTAGAAGGAACGATGGCTATCGACTTTGTACAGAACGATACAGCTAATAAACCTGTGTCGTTATCAAACTTTAAGGGCAAGTATGTGCTGGTCGATTTTTGGGCAAGCTGGTGTGGTCCATGTCGGCTTGAAAACCCAAATGTGGTAGCAGCTTACAACAAATACAAGAGTAAGAATTTTACTGTGCTAGGTATATCGCTCGACCAGGTAAAAGAAAAATGGATCCAGGCAATTGCCGCCGACAATCTTACCTGGACCCACGTAAGCGATCTAAAGTATTGGTCAAATGAAGTTGCACAGTTATACCAAATTCAAGGTATCCCCGCAAACATGTTAATCGATCCTTCAGGAAAAATAATTGGAAAGAATTTACGTGGCGAACAATTACTTGCACGATTAGATGAGTTACTTAAATAAACAATTACGATAATAAATAAAAAAGAGGCAGCCCATTAAGGTCGCCTCTTTTTTTATTCAATTCCTTTAGGTACTTATAGTAAATTTTTAGGAACAAGCCATTGAACAAGTATTCAAACATCGTCTTGTCACTCACTTTTACCGCAACTCATCACTCAACACTTTATACATGCAAAGCCACGTTCTTTTATTTGAACCTTATCTCCAAAAGCATTTTTTAAAAGCTGCAGCTTATAAAACCTCCAACAACCTAAATATTATTACAAGCACTGCAATTATTGTAAACCCTTTTATCATCAGGCCACCAATGCTGTATTCCTCTGTGTCTTCTAAAGCAATATCTGTTGCAGTAAATCGCTTCTTTTCATATACTGAGACATCGGTTGAAGGAGGAACAATGCTTTTTAATTCTTCCACATTCGATGCTCTTTCCCAGCCTTTACTTCCCGCGTACCATACCCATGTGTCTGCTGTAATTCCTTTTGTTAAAAGTTCTTCGTATTTAAAAGGTCCTTCATTTAATTTGCCTTTTGATAAAAAGTAGTGTTTCATGGTTTTTCATTTCCCATACTATTACAAACAAAAGGCCCTCCATTTAGGGGGAATTTAAACTGGCTTTTTACTCATTATGGGGAATTTAAAAGCTTAAAATAGAGGAAATCTTAGCTTCAAAAAGGGCGATGCAATTGCCTCTTATAAAGTTGCACAGCATTTTCAAAACCTAAATAAATAGCGTCACAAACAAGCGCATGTCCTATCGAAACTTCAAGCAGACCAGGTACCTTTTCCGAGAAGTGTTTTAAGTTATTAAGGTCAAGATCGTGGCCGGCGTTTATGCCTAAACCTAACTCGTTAGCTTTTTCTGCAGCAATCACGTAAGGTGCAATGGCTCTCTCTTTGTCATCGCTAAATTCCTTTGCATAACCTTCGGTATAAAGCTCGATTCTATCCGTTCCTGTTTTAGCAGCACCTTCCACCATTTCAATCACCGGGTCAACAAAAATTGAAGTCCTTATACCGGCACTTTTAAAAACTGAAATTATTTCTACCAGGTAATCTTTATGTTTAATCGTATCCCATCCATGGTCGCTCGTTATTTGCCCCAATGCATCAGGTACAAGTGTTACCTGGTGAGGCTTCGTTTCCAGCACCAGGTCAACAAACTTTTGTTCACGAGGATTGCCTTCAATATTAAACTCAGTTTTAATCGCACGTTTAATCTCTCTTACATCGCTATATCGTATGTGTCTTTCATCCGGCCGGGGATGTACCGTAATGCCATCTGCTCCAAATCTTTCTGCATCTAAAGCAGCTTTCAATACATCAGGGTTATTGCCACCGCGACTGTTTCTTAAGGTGGCAAACTTGTTAATGTTTATGCTCAGTTTAGTCATGCAGCAAAGTTACTGGGAAACATTTTCTATTGCACGGTCCACCTTAGTAAGATTTATTGTTTGCTTGTTTTGGCGACAAGCATTCGTATTCCATGGCGTCATCGTTGTGTCACTCACTTGTACTTTTCGTTTTTTATGGCATCAGGTTACGTAGTAGGAATTTCTTAACTGAAGACTCATTATTCCGTCTTATGCAATAAAACTGTAACCTAAAGTGTTTATAGTTGGAATAGTTTTTTTTGCCCTTACTAAAACACAGAATGAAGAAGATAAAAGACAATGGCTTATCTCTCGTGTTCCTTGCCTTATTTATTTTGGCGCTTTCCGGACAGGCTATTACAGGATTCCATCAGCACAACGAAGAGTTGATAGAACATGGAGCGCAGGAAAAAGGTGCGTTAGAATACCTTACTTCAGGCCACTTTCTCGAAGCTACGTTCGAAAACTTCGAGAGTGAGTTTTTGCAAATGGGTCTCTTCATATTTTTCAGCATGTATTTCTACCAAAAGGGCTCCTCCGAATCAGATGATCCAGATAAAGTTGAACCAGTGGAAAGAGAGCCAGACCCCAATAAGAAGGATGCGCCGTGGCCTGTAAAAAAAGGTGGAGTGTACCTTGCTATTTATAAATATTCTTTAGGCTACGCCATGCTTTTACTCTTCCTGGTTTCTTTTTTAGTACACTGGTATGGAAGCCTTAAAAGTTACAACGAAGAGCAATATTTAAAAAACCTTCCAATGGAAGGTGCAATGGAATACTTAAGCAACAGCAAGCTTTGGTTCGAATGTTTTCAAAACTGGCAAAGCGAATTCTTATCCGTTTTTTCGATTGTGGTTTTGTCAATCTTTCTAAGGCAGAAAAATTCCGCACAATCAAAACCTGTTGATGCACCTGATAGTGAGACGGGAGGGTAGCTAATTGCTCGTGTAAGTAGTACTAAGTAAGTCACCAGTGTGAAGAACTTATAGGTACCAACAGAAAAATAAAAAGTGGTAGTTATACAAAGATTAATTGCCAATATTCAATCTTCTAAATCCGTACTTTCTTCGCGATCATAATCAAACGTGGGGATGTGCGAACGTCGTAGCGACCGAACTTGTAATCGCCAAATACTTCCTGCACCTGCAAACCCTGGTAAGCAAACATATCAGTAAAATCGCCTAGTGAAAATTTGGCAACTTTCTCAGTTGATAAATGCCTCACAACACCCTTGTCTTGCACCTGAATTTGTTTGTAAAAGTGTTCTTCATCGTGCCACCGTGCTAGCCTGAATGTTACATCTTCTATAACTTTCTCTTCCTGTATTTGTAGATGATCCTCGGCGTAATGAACGTTAAGGTAGTCCATTACAAAAGTGCCTTTAGGATGCATTGACTGCGCAATGGTTCTTATTGCATTGTCGTGTTCGCGCACTGTTTTAAAGTACCCGAAGCTGGTAAAGAAGTTGAAAGCGTAATCAAAGTAATTTACCCAAAATGGTAATCGCATATCATGCAGAAAGAATTGAAGATTGTCTGCTTCAGATCTTTTGGCTTCTTCAATTGAATCTTTGGCTAAATCAATACCTGTTACATCAAAACCCATTTCAGCTAATGCTTTGCTGTGGCGTCCTTTTCCACAAGCTACATCTAACATTGTACTGCCTTTAGGTGATGCAAGTTGTTTAATTAAAGCCCTTATAAAATCAAATGCTTCATCATCGTCTCTATGTTTGTACAATAGGTCGTAATAAGGAGAGTTGAACCATTCTTTGAACCATGTTTTATCGGGCATAAATCGTCTTACTTATGCAGCAAAGGTAGTACCTGAACGATTTAATTAAGAATTGAGACAAATGGCTAATTGTCTGCATGTTTTGCCACCACCATTGCAGTGTTTTGCAATTAAAAGGGTAACCAGCCACGGTGAATAGAATTACAGGAAGTACAAGAGTGCGACGCAACGATGTCTCCCATTTATACTAAAGTCGGGCTCCAAGAAAAATAACCTAAAACGTGCTGGTTAACCAGAAAATCAGCAAGATTTCTTTTGTATTGCGCCTGAGGTATAAAGATGCCGTAAAAGGATTTTTGGGATGCAAACCTTACACATTTTTCAATTATGTTTGCACTCCAAATTGAAATAATGGCACTTATCAAAAGTATATCCGGGATTAGGGGAACAATAGGAGGGAAACCTGGAAACACGCTAAGTCCGTTGGATGTAGTAAAGTTTACCGCGGCTTATGGAACATGGTTGATGAGGCAGGGAGGCCCTAAAAAAGTAGTAATAGGCAGGGACGGCAGAATTAGCGGCGAGATGGTGCAGCGACTTGTGATAAGCACTCTGAATGCGCTCGGTCTCGACGTAGTAGACCTTGGACTAAGCACGACGCCAACGGTAGAAATGGCTGTGAAATTTGAAGATGCCGCTGGTGGAATTATACTTACTGCAAGCCACAATCCTAAAGAGTGGAATGCCTTAAAGCTTTTGAACAAAGACGGTGAGTTTATAAGTGGCGAAGATGGATCTGTGATTTTACAACTTGCAGCAGACGAAGATTTTAATTTTGCTTCGGTCGATAAATTGGGAACACATCGGGTTGATACCGAATCGCTGCAAAAGCATATTGATGCTGTTGTTAACTATCCTCTTGTTGATGTAGCAGCTATTAAGAAACAAAAATTTAATGTTGTAGTTGATGCGATAAACAGTACAGGGGCTATTGCAGTACCTGCGTTATTAAGGGCATTGGGTGTAAAAGATATCACCGTTATAAACGAAGAAGTGAATGGTAAGTTTGCTCACAACCCGGAGCCACTTCCACAGCACCTTAACCAATTATGTAGCGAAGTAACCAGGACGAAAGCTGATATTGGAATTGCTGTTGACCCTGATGTGGACAGGCTTTGCTTTGTTTGCGAAGATGGAAGCCTGTTTGGTGAAGAGTATACGCTTGTTGCAGTAGCTGACTACATCTTACAGAATAAGAAGGGCAACACCGTTAGCAACATGTCGAGCACAAGGGCTTTAAAAGATGTCACCGTAAAAAATGGTGGCGAGTATTTTCCTAGTGCGGTAGGAGAGGTGAATGTTGTAACAAAAATGAAAGCAGTAAATGCAGTAATAGGTGGTGAGGGCAATGGTGGTATCATTGTTCCTGATCTTCACTATGGCCGTGATGCTTTAATTGGGATTGCTTTATTTCTTACTTACCTCGCCAAGACCAAAAAGAGTGTGAAGCAACTGAGGGGCACTTATCCCGATTACTTTATGAGTAAGAATAAGATTGAGCTGGAGCAGGGTTTTGACGTGCAGGAGATCTTTAATAAGATTAAGACCAAGTACAAAAACAACCCGGTAAATACCGAGGATGGTTTGAAGATAGAATTCGAAAACGACTGGGTACATTTAAGAACCAGTAATACGGAGCCAATTATCAGGATATACGCAGAAAGTAATTTTGAAACTACGGCCGAAAATATTGCCCGCAAAATGATGCACGACATAAAAGAGAACATGTAATTTCCTCTCTCAATTTATTAGAAACTTATACGGAGCCTAAACGATTGTTTAGGCTTTTTTTGTGTCCAATCTCTTCCTCACGATACTTCTCACCCGCTCGTCTTGCCTGTTTATTACGATTTTGGCATATCTATTGGAAGTTGCTAGGTATCTGGAATTAGTAAAATTTGGCTTTATGAAAAAGATATACATCACCATTTTCACGGTACTGCTGTATGCTGCAGCAGCAGCGCAGGCTTCACTTGCCGACTTCAGGGCCTCAGCAAGATTGAACACAGTAGAGGTAACCTGGACTGCACTATCTGAAACAAACATGGTAAGGCACGAAGTTGAAAGAAGTGCAAACGGCTCATCGTTCACTGTCATTGGAGCACTACCTGCACAAAACATTACTACATCGTACAAGTACTCTTACCTTGACGCTACGCCTGTTGAAGGCAACAACTACTACCGCTTACGCTCAACAAGCCGCTCGGGAAGCGTGGTTTTAAGTGATGTGGTAAGAATGAACATGGGTAGGGGTAGAAGTAATATGACGGTACTACCCAACCCAGTTGTTAATGGAACTGTCAACCTGCAGCTTACAAATATCGATAAGGGGAAATATCTTGTGCAACTGGTAAGTAGCGGCGGCCTACGTGTTTTTAACCGCTCTTTCGATCATCCCGGTGGCTCCTCAACTGAGATTATTGACTTGCCTGCCACTATTAATAAAGGCATCTACTTTTTACACATCACAAACGGCGACACCAGGTTTAACAAACAGATCCTCATCAACTAATTTTCGTTTTCATATATACTACAAGGGCTGCTTTTATAGCAGCCTTTTTTCGTGAAGCAGATAAAGGGTCAATGTTCTATTTTTGCAGCCTAATAACCCAAATGCCGTTTCCCGGTTTTATAACAAATGTCGAAAAGAGTATACTTTGATAATGCCGCTACTACCTGCCTCGATCCCGAGGTGTTGGATGCCATGATGCCTTACTTAACGAGTTGTTACGGCAACCCGTCAAGCATTTATAGTTATGGCAGGGAAAGCAGGCTTGCTATTGAAAATGCCCGCAAGTCTGTTGCCCGAATATTGAATGCGCATCCCGCCGAAATCTTTTTTACAAGTGGCGGCACTGAAAGCAGTAACACAGCCATCAATGCATCTGTTCGTGATCTCGGCTGTAAGCATATCATCACTTCTTCCATTGAGCACCACGCCACATTGCATACAGTTGAGTATCTGCACAACCAGGGCGAGGTGGCTTTGAGCAATGTGAAGCTGTTGCCTAACGGGCATGTAGACATGGAAGATCTTGAGAGGTTACTCGCTGAAAGTAAGGAGAAGTGCCTTGTTACCTTAATGCATGCTAACAACGAAATTGGTAACATGCTCGACATTTATGCTGTTGGTAATCTTTGCAAAAAACATGGCGCCATTTTCCACAGCGATACTGTACAAACTGTTGGTCACTTTCCTTTTGATTTGAGAAATACGCCTGTTCATTTTATTACCGGCGCCGGGCATAAATTTCATGGCCCCAAAGGAGTTGGTATTCTTTACATAAACGAAAATGTAAAGATCACACCGTTCGTTCATGGAGGCAGCCAGGAAAGAAACATGCGGGCCGGAACCGAAAATTTGTATGGCATTGTAGGTTTTGCAAAGGCCCTCGAACTGGCTACAGCCAACCACGAAAAAGATAGAACTTACATAAACGATCTTAAGCTGTACATGATGCAGCAATTGCAAAAGAATATTAATGGAGTAACCTTCAACGGCGATCCTACTGGGCGCAGTTCATATACTGTTTTAAGTGCCAGCTTTCCTAAAACCGAGAAGAGTGAAATGATCCTCTTCAACATGGACATTAATAACATTTGCGCCAGTGGTGGCAGTGCCTGCACTAGCGGTGCCGATGCCGGCAGTCATGTTATTCGTGCGATAAATAATAATCCTAACCAGGTAACCGTTCGCTTTAGCTTTAGCAAATACAACACTATTGATGAGATAGACGAAGTAGTAGCAAAGTTGAAAGACATGATATAGATTCTTTTGGTACTTAGCTTTAGTGCTTTAATATAGCAGCCGTTGCGTCGCACTCTTGTACTTGTATGAATTCTATTCAGCTATTAGAAAAAGTGACGTAAGCAATTTGTTAGGCGAAATCTTGCCGTAACAGCTTAAGCGCGGAAAGTAAAACTGGTTTTGTAATTTAGTTTTTATGACACAACGCTTTTACTTTGACACTTCTGTCTTTGGTGGAGTTTACGACATCTAGTTTGATGAATTGACTTTACAACTTTTTGAGAAAGTCAAAATGGGTGAAATAATTTGTGTTTATTCAGATTTGACTGTTGGAGAACTTGACAACGCACCCAATATTGTGCGGGCCTATTTCGCTGAACTTCCAAAAGAATATTTAGAATTTGTTCAAATGACAGATGAAAGTCTTGCATTAGCAAGACAATACGTAGCGGAAAAGGTAGTCGGACAGACAAGCTTTGATGATTGTGTTCATATAGCTCTGGCAACAATTCACAAAGTAGATATCCTTGCGAGCTGGAATTTCAAGCATATCGTAAACGTTTACCGGATTCGAGGGTATAATTCAGTAAATTTACGTCAAGGTTATACCACTCTTGAAATACGTTCACCTAAAGACATTGTTGATTATGAAGACGAAGAAAGAGATTAAAGAAAAAGAGTTTGACACAGTCAAAACATTTAGGGCGATTAAAGAAAAAATCTCCAAAGACATTTCAGGTATGACATTACCGCAAATACAAGAATATTTACGACAACAGAAGCTAAAAGCATCCAATTCATAAGCCTACGCCTAGCAGGTGTATTGGCAAATTTTGGGCTGGACGAAACCGCTATCGGTTTTTGTTATTAATCATCGTTTGAAAATTAAGCTAATAAATATTTGTAATTCTATTTCCCAAACATCGCCATACGTAATCCGTTAACTCACGTGTTGAAGCGCTGAATAAAGCGATACCAGTACAAGTGAGTGACACAACGATGTAACAACAGAATTACAGATGCGGGTAACAAAAAAGCCACCCTTCATAGGATGGCTTTTAAAAGATACTTATCACCTTACTTGGGCTCTGGTAACAGGCTAATCTTAATTACGTTGTTGTCGTTAAAATATTTGTTGGCCAGTTCTTTTGTTCTTTCTACAGTAAGCTTTTTTACCATCTCCTTATCCTGCAGGATGAGTGTGGGATCTTCCTTGTGGTAGTACTTATCTTCTAAGTTGTAAAGCCAGTAGCCATTATCACGAACTTCAGTTTCCATTGCACGTGTATCTTCGGCTATAACTTTTTCGATGTTTCCTTGTGGTGCCCCGTTTGCTTTCAGGTTCTTTATTTCCTCCAACACAAGGTTAGTAAGCTTATCTAAATTTTGGGGACTTGAGCCAAAGGAAACAGTGATGCCATACGCTTCAATTGGCTCCCGTGAAATATTGCTTCGAACACCAACGCCGTAAACACCGCCCTGGTCTTCACGTAGAACTTCGCGCAAACGAAGCGCTAATACTTTTGATAGTTGGTCGAGCTGCACGCTTTCAAGATCGCTATACTTTGTAGTTCCGGTGAATGCAATTCTGATGTTGCTCTTATCCTCTTTACCTTTTTGTATAACCTTGTTTACCACACCCTGTGGGAAGCGGATGCCTACATCCTTAGCGGTTTCCTTTCTGCCGGTAGCGGGTAAACTTGCAATGTATTTTTCGAGAAGGGGAGTAATGCTATCAACTTTAAAATTGCCGACAAAGGTGAAGATGAAATCACTTGCATCAGCAAAGCGATCCTTATAAATTTCTAATCCTTTACTTAGTTGAATTTGATTTAGGCTTTCGATAGTTAGCGGTTTACGGCGGGGGTGGTAGTTGCCCATGATGTATGAAACACTATCGCCAAAAACCGAGTTCGGATCTTTGCCTTTATTGACTAAGCTCGCTGTTGACTGCTGCAGGTAAACAAGGTACATGCTGCTATCTTTTCTTGGCTCCACAAAGTATCCATGTAACAATTGTAATGCTGTTTCAAGATCTTTTGGCGTTGAGTAGCCATTAAAGCCTTCGCTGTACTGTCCAATAGATGGCGATACTGAAACCTGCTTTCCTGTAAGTGCTTTTTGTAAACTCATTACATCATAATTACCAACGCCGCCATTTAGTACAAGGCTGGTCGCATTAACTGCACTCAGGTAATCCTCGTCTCTGTATAATGAAGTGCCACCCGGGCTGATTGCACTAAAAATGATCTCGTTATTCTTAAAGTTCGTAGGCTTTAAAATAACCTTTGCTCCGTTAGATAACGTTAGCTCAGTTACGCCTAATGCTTCTATTGTTTTACTGTTCGCTACTTTACCAGCTACCGGTTCTTTTGCCAGTAAAGATCCCTTCATTGTTTTGTCTTCGTATGCCTTCAGTTTGCCTAAAGGCTTATTTAAGATGGCGAGCAATTGCACCTGGTTCAATAAGTTTTTCTTCTCACTTTCAGGAGCCGTAACAACAACAGCACGGTCGTTGGGTGCCATCCATTTTGTAATAAGACTATTCACTTCTTTTAAAGTAATGCCGGGAACATATTTTTGGTATAAGCCAAACTCGTATTCAATGCCGGGTATAGGTTCTTTATGCAGGTAATTATCAATTAATTCCTGCACCATATTCGCTGAACGGGTTTTGTCTCTTTCCTGGTACAACGTTTCAATATTTGATAACAGCGCCGTTTTCGCTCTTTCCAATTCGCCCTCAGTAAAGCCGTGCTGCCGCACTCTTTCATTTTCAACAAGCACTGTGTTTATCGATCTTGAAATACTCTTTCCATCTTTTGCAACAGCAATAAGCGTAAGGGCATCTTTATCTCCATAAAACTGCCCGTAACTGCTGCTGCCGTATAAAAAGGGTGCATCGGGTTTTTGTGCAAGTTCCTGTAACCTTTCGCCCATTATGGTATTAAATATTTCTCTTACCAACATAGCTCTATACTGCAGTTCAGTTTGTGGTTCTGGTATTTGTGGCTGCTTATAAAAAATTTGAACAACGTTATAAGGCTGCTCAGGATCGGTAAGAATAATGCTTTGTGTTCCTTTTTGGGCAGGTACACCAAACTTTTTACGAGGCGTAGGATTGGCTGCTTTAGGAATGCGCGAAAAATGGTCTCTTATCAATTTTTCTGTTTCATTTACATCAATATCACCGACTACAATTACAGCTTGCAAATCCGGGCGATACCACGTTTTATAAAAATCGGTTAGGGATTTATGGACAAAAGTTTCAAGGCTTTTTTTGGTGCCGATTGGAAGGCGGTTAACATACTGTGATCCTTTTAAAATGACCGGAAAAAACTTTGCACGCATTCTTTCATTCGCTCCTAATCCCAGTCGCCATTCTTCAATAACAACACCTCTTTCTTTATCAATTTCTGCAGGATCAAAAGTTACGTTGTGCGCCCAATCCTCCAATATCTGGAAACCTTTTTGGTAAACCGCCGGACTATCAGTCGGTAGTTGTAACTGGTAAACTGTTTCATCAAAAGAAGTATACGCATTAAGGTCGGCGCCGAATTGAACACCGCTCTTTTCAAGAAAGTCAATCAGCTCTTGTTTCTTAAAATTCTTAGTTCCGTTGAAAGCCATGTGCTCGGTAAAATGCGCAAGGCCAAGTTGCTTTTCATTTTCCAAAATTGATCCTGCATTTACAACAAGCCGAAGCTCTGCTCTTTTTTCAGGCTCCTTGTTTTTGCGGATGTAATAAGTTATTCCGTTCGCTAATTTCCCCGTTTTCACTTCCGGTGATACCGGCAATTTTTTGTCCTGCATAGTTTGCGCAGATACACTGCCGGCAAATAGTAAAACAAGGTTTAAGCAAAGTGCTGTAGCCAATCTGGTTCTCATGTGTATTGTTTTCGCTATGAAGTAAATGAATTTATTGAAGCACCCGCGTTACTATTTTCCTTAAATTTTATAACAGGTATGTTTTATTGGTTTTGTTGTCCGTGCATTTGTTTTTTATAGCCGCATCGTTGCGTCGCACTCTTGTACTTTTAGTAATTCTATGCATCAGGGAAAAACTCTATACCTCAATCAGAAGAAATTGTTATTGCAAAGGAAGCGGCAAATATCGATTAAAGCCTATTGCTTTGTCCCGGTAACAGCAGCATAGCCAGGAATAAAAAGGAAGGAAGCTTTCTTGCTGATTTTTAATCCTGCTGCTCTGTACCAGTTTTGTATTTGTTCTAAGCTCCAAATGCCAGACGTGCTACTTAATGAAAAGAACATATCGCCGAGAGCGCTAAGCATATCTCCATTTAGTTTTATGGTGTCTTTTTTCAATACTTCCATAATTGTATAATGACCGTGCGGCTTTAATGCTTTAGCTACTTTATTGGCAACTAAAACATTCTCCTCATCCGTTAGGTGGTGAGCAACACTCGCCATAAGTATAAGGTCGTATTCTCCTGTTCCTAAATCTTCTGTTATAATATTGCCTGGTTGGTAAGTTACCCGTTCACTAACCATATTCTCTTCAGCAATATGCTTTGCTTTTTCTATTGCTTCCGGCAGGTCTAATACTGTTGACTTTAAAGTAGGATATTTTTTGCATAGTGCATCAGAGTACAAACCATGTGATCCTCCTACGTCAAGCATTTTTGCCGGGTTATTTAAAGCAGGAATTTTCTTAGGTATTTCTTTAGCAACACTTTTGGCTACGGCTTCCATTGCTTTTTGGTAGTAAAACCATTGCTTTTCATTTAGTGTGGAGTGGTATTGTATTCCGTTGCCTGTTTGTAAAAATTCCCCTACATCGCTCATCCAATCGAAACAAACATTGTTATCAAAAAGCATCAACCAATACAACGAGTGGGGGCTGTCTTTTAAAATCCACTTGCGGGCTTTTTTGTGCAGGTAAAACAGGTTGTTGTTGTAATGAATCAAACCCATTGATGCTAAAACTCGTAACAAGCTTTCTAATGCTTTAGCATTAAGATTACAGGTAGCGGCAATGTTCTCTAATGAAAGTTTTTTATGTCCTATTGCTTCAAATACACCTTTGTCAACAGCCTCTAATAAAAACTTGCTTGCCATAAACCCAAAGTGTGATACAGCTAAAGGTTCAGGTGCAATGCCTGTTTTTATTGCAAGCCATTCAAGTGGGTTTTGTGCGGCGGCGCTAAGCTTCATTAGGAGTTAATGTAAAATGAAAAATGCAAAATGAAAAAATGATCTACTGCCTAATGTTGTCCTGACACAATAGATCTTGATCTAGGTTTATATTTTTATCGCTCATTAATAACTAAAAGTACAAGTGAGTGACAC